>NZ_JBRRDW010000054.1:0-30526 GCF_056759895.1 Stenotrophomonas sp. STEN038 | reverse complement strand
ATTTGTAGGCTTGCCGGGTCTTGCTGGTGATCTTGCCTGCAGACATGACTGTCTCCCAATGCTACCCCCAACAGAGGCTAGCTCTGTCTAGGAAATCCTGGGAACTCCACCATCGCTATCTGGGTCGGCTGGGCATGGGCCCATGTGTCTTAAGAAGTTTCGGAATTTTATCAACCGAGGGTCGAACGCGATTGCACGTGTCTTTGGTGCAGCCTTCGCATTCCTATGTGAATTGTATTCGAGGGGATACTTATTTCTTAGGTCTCCGTCGGAGAGAGTCTCGATATCGTGAATCATCTCTTGATAGATCGCGGGGTACTCGAACGGATCAGATAGACCGTTGAGTAGCTTTGCAGCGATAACCGATTGCGAAATCGCTTCGCTCTTCGCGAAAGCTAAGCCGAAGGCCATCCATCCAAGCTCTAGAGCTTGTTTTACTTGAGAGCTTGGCTGAACGGCTAGAGTGGGGCATAGCTTTGAGGGTTTGCTGGAGCCGGCAGTGTTGCAATGAGTTGCTATAGATGCGTAGTTCAAGTTCTGGTTGTCGTAGCTGTTGAATTGAAAGGGGTGTGCAGGCGAATTTGGCTTCATGGCACTCTGATTCAATATGTTTATGACGCGAAGAAGATGGTCGGTTCCTCTGGGTGTTGCAGCTTGACGCGCACTGCAAAATTGACATTTGCAAGCTGCAATGTTCTTCGCCGCATGTTGCTCGGTGGTTGTAAAAGAGGGAGCATCTTCACGTTGACGGCTTCTGCCAAGATCACCGTCGGCGTTCTCCTAGATACGGCTAGGCATGCCCGGATGGTGTAAAAGCTATCCGGGCTTTTTTTTCCTCACTTTTGCATGAGTGGAAGAATCGTCTGATTGAGCCAGTAAGGTCTGCCTTGCTTGCCGACGGGTCTGTTTGGGTAGTCGTAGCCATCTGGCTTGGGAAGTGCCCCATCTTTAATTCGCTGGTAGATGGTCGTATGACTGCAATTGAAAAGCGCCTTTAAATTTCCGACCCTTAGCCTTCCGGGCTGAGTGAGCGGAACTATTGGTACTATGGTCTTTACAGCGGACTTCTTTGCAGTTCCCATTTGTGTAAGTACCGCTTTGTTTAACGTTATTGCCATTTTCGATGCTCCAAAAAAACGGAAAAAGCCCGCATGGCAGTGGGGCCCGCGAGAATCGCAGGTCGAAATATCCACTCCATTGCGGGCTTAGTTTTAGTGTTACGAACGACGTTTGATCGTTGTGCGTTAAAGCTACGGCGAGCTATTGGGTCTGTCAATAATCTCTTTACGCCATCTTCTTGATTGGGACTACGTTGCAATTGTCGGAAAACAAGATAGCGGCCCAATCTCGCATCATTTCGCGTCTTTCCTTAAGGAATTGTGCGTGGTTATAGCTTGCGGCGGTTTTGTTTCCCTTGCTTGTACTCCAGTGAGATAGCTGCAACTCGACAAGATGGGGCGGGTAGTTCTTTTCGTTAAGTGCCGTACTTGCGGTACCTCGGAACCCATGTGCCGAAAGTCGACCTGCGTATCCCATGCGGTATAGCGTCTGATTGATTGTGTTTGGATTCATTCCCCCCTTCCCGGTTCGATTGGGGAATAGGAAAGGGGACGATTCTTGATCAGCTAGAAGAATTAGCTTCTTGACTAGTGTGGCAGCTCGGGGGGAGAGGGGAACAAGGTGGTCACGGCGCTTCTTCATTTTCTTCGATGGAACTAGCCAGTAAGGATTGGGTCCATCCATATCGAAGAACTCGATCTTCTCGGCTAGGCGCAATTCTTGTGTGCGAACAAAAGTGAGCGCGAGCAACTCGATGGCCATCTTCACTCGTTCAGTGGCGGTGACTTCGCCTAGAGCCTGCCAAAAGGCAGGAAGCTCATCTAGCTCAAGATGAGAAGCGTGCTTGACGTCTGGGCGACTCACAACATCTCTTAGTGCCCACGTTGGATCAAAGTGGATTTGCGCGAGTCCTTTGGAAACAGCATGGGCAAAGATACGACTGCACAATGACTTGATGTGTAGAGCGGTAAGGGCTGCTCCACGTTCGCGAACTCGAACGCGGGTTTGTAGGCGCGTCTTTCCCTCATTCTCAAAGACGTAGGTCATCTTTACTTTTTTACGCTCGGCTACGCTTTCTAGGATGGGACTTAGTTCTGCTGCGCCGACTTCAGTAATCTTCATCGCGCCAACCTGCGGGAAGACGTCGCGTTCCATCATTCGGCTTACCTTGATGGCATAGCTTTCCGTCCATCTGTCTTTCTCAGGTGCGTTCGGATTTGTCTTTTTGGCGAAGTAGGAGAGTGCGACAGCTTTAAAGGTGTTCTTCTCAGCGGCTGCAATCTGTTGAGCGTGCGCTTCCCTATGTTTTCCGGGGTCGACCTTGGCCTGCACGAGGGAGCGAGCAGCTTCGTGTGCGCCCCGTGCGTCCTTCAGGGACATCTCCGGATATGTGCCGATGGTGTACGTCCGTTCCTTCCCGTAGAGCGTGTAGGCATACCGCCAGCTCTTGGCACCGTTGCGAGTGAGCCAAAGATAGAGACCCCCGCCGTCGTTGAGCTTAAGACCCTGAGTGGAGTCCTTGGGCATGACCAACCCGGGCTTGTCGGGCCTCTGGCGATCTTTCAGAAGGGTTGCGAACGTGGCATTGGCCACGGTGGTAGCAGTCAGTGAACGCTTCACAGGGAGGCTCCTACGGGCTATTGTCGGCTACCCGGATTTCTACCCTGTTTCGGGCTTTATTCCGGGTATCGGAACCGGATGCCTTCTTACGGCAGTGCAATCGAAACCCCTTAATTGCAAGGGTTTTTCTGATGCATCCGAACTCCGGCGAAGCATAGTAGTAGCTTTAGAGCTTGGCCATTGCCCATTTTACCGCGCCAGCCGGCGCTCACGGGCGATGGCTTACACTGCCTGCCTGCGACTGAAACCACCCCATGCTGGACTCCCTCAATCCCCCCCAACGCGCGGCGGCTGTGCACGCCGAAGGTCCTCTGCTGGTGCTGGCTGGTGCCGGTAGCGGCAAGACGCGCGTGATCGTCGAGAAAATCGCCCATCTGATCGGTATCCGCCGCTACCCGGCCCGCCGCATCGCCGCGATCACCTTCACCAACAAGTCGGCCAAGGAAATGCGCGAGCGTGTGGCCAAGCGCCTGCGCGCCGAGGACGCGGCCGAAGTCACCATCTGTACCTTCCACGCCTTGGGCCTGAAGTTCCTGCAGATTGAACATGAACAGGTGGGTTTGAAGCGCAACTTCTCCATCTTCGATGCCGACGATGCCGGCGCGCAGATCAAGGATCTGCTGGGTGGCACCAATGCCAAGCCCGACGACATCGAGGACATGAAGAACCTGATCTCGCGGGCCAAGAACTCCGGCCTCTCACCCGAGCAGGCAATGGCGGCGGCGCGCAGCAACCGCGAGAAAGATGCGGCGATGGTCTACGAGCTGTACCAGACCCGTTTGACCTCGTTCAACGCTGTGGATTTCGATGACCTGATCCGCCTGCCGGTGCAGGTGTTGGAAGAACACCCGGATATTGCCCTGGCCTGGCGCGAGCGCATCGGCTACCTGCTGGTCGACGAATGCCAGGATACCAACGATGCCCAGTACCGGTTGCTCAAGCAGCTGGCCGGGCCCGCCGGCAACTTCACCTGCGTGGGCGATGATGACCAGTCGATCTATGCCTGGCGCGGTGCCAACCCCGAGAACCTGCAGCAGATGGGCGTGGATTACCCGGCGCTGCAGATCATCAAGCTGGAACAGAATTACCGTTGTTCCAACCGTGTGCTGCGCGCGGCCAATGCGCTGATCGCGCACAACCCGCACGAGCATCTGAAGACCTTGTGGTCCGACCAGGCCGACGGTGAACGGATCCGCGTGTGGGAGTGCCGCAACAGCGAACATGAAGCGGAAAAGGTGGCGGCGGAAATTCACTTTCTCGCTACCAGTCGCAAGATTCCGTGGAGTGATTTCTGCATCCTGTTCCGCGGAAATTTCCAATCGCGTCCGCTCGAAAAAGCGATGCAGCTGGTCGGCGTGCCGTATCACCTCAACGGTGGCACGGTGTTCCTGGAACGGCAGGAAGTGAAGGACACGCTGGCCTGGTTGCGGCTGATCGTGAATCCGGACGATGACACTGCCTTCATGCGTGCGGTGCAGTCGCCCAAGCGCGATGTCGGCGCAAGCACGCTGGCCAAGCTGGCCGAGCTGGCGTCGGAGAAAGACATTCCGATGGCACACGCTGCCGAAAGCATGGGGGCGTTGGCACAGCTCACCCCGCGTGCTGCGAACAGCCTGAGCAAGTTCACCGACATCCTGCGCGCGCTGCGCCTGGACATGCGGCAGATGAGTTCCGGCGACCTGGTGCGGCGCGTGGCCAAGGACTCGGGCATGTTGGCCGAGCTGCGTCACGCGGCCAAGGACACCGCAGGCTACGAGCGTCGCGCCAACAATCTGGAAGAACTGGCGTCGTGGTTCGAGAGCGGCCCGCGTGGTGCCAGCGCCGCCGACATGGCCGCGCAGCTGGCGCTGATCTCGCGCAACGACAAGGACGACGGCGGTAACCAGGTGCGGATGATGACGTTGCATGCGTCCAAGGGCCTGGAGTTCCCGTACGTGTTCATCGTTGGCTGCGAGGACGGCGTGCTGCCGCACCAGGTCAGCCTGGATGAAGGCAATCTGCAGGAAGAGCGGCGCCTGCTGTACGTAGGCATCACCCGCGCCAAGATCCAGCTGTGGATGAGCTTCAGTCGTTTGACGCGCAAGTTCGGCGAGCACATCCGGCTCAAGCCGAGCCGGTTTTTCGATGAGATTCCGGCCGGTGAGATCCAGCGCGATGGTGCCGATCCGGTGGCCGATGCCGCGCACAAGCAGGAGCGGGCCAAGGCCGGATTGGCAGCGATCCAGGCGCTGTTTGATTGATGCTTGTCTCCTCCCCTTTGGCGCAGCCAAGGGGGAGGCCGGGAGGGGGTAGCTTTGGCCCCGGTCTTGCGCTTTGATTGGAGCTCACTGCGAACAGAACCCCTTTGCTTCAAGAGGTAGTGCCGAGCCATGCTCGGCAGGGGGCTCTACCGGCAAAAATCAAAAGCACCCCTCCCCAGCCCTCCCCTCTGCTGCGCAGAAGGGAGGGGGCCACAGCAGAGTCCACCATGTCCCTGATCCAGACCGAACGCCTGCAACTGCGCCTGCTGCGTGACGACGACGGCGATGCCGCCGCGATGCTGCAATTGCTCAACGAACCGGGTTTCCACGAATTCATCGGCGACCGCGGTGTGCGCACGCTGGAGCAGGCGCGCGAGTACGTGCGCAATCACACCTTTGGCAGTTATTCCGCGCATGGCTTCGGCATGTATGCGATTGAACGCCGTAGCGACGGTGCCTGGCTCGGCAATGCCGGGCTGGTTCGGCGCGAGGGCCTGCCCTGTGCGGATGTTGGTTACGCCCTGCTGGGTGCCTACACCGGCCAGGGCTATGCACTGGAAGCCGTGCAAGGCGTACTTGCCTACGCGCGCGGCACGCTCGGCCTGGGTGAACTGCGTGCGATCGTCTCGCAGGGCAATGCGCGCTCCGTCGCGCTGCTGGAAAAAATCGGCTTCCGCGATGACGGCACCGTGGTGCTGCCGGGCAAGGACGAACAGCTGCTGCTGTTCGTCAATACGCCCGCCTGAGCCGGCTCAGCCGCCCAACTGCTCCTGCAACGCTGCCAGTTGTTCCTGCAGGGCAGCGACGGTGGCTTCCAACTGCTGCACACGCTCTTCCAGGGCGCTGTTGTCTACCGCGGCGGCAGCGCCAGATGGCGCACGGTACTGCGCTGCCAACGCATCCACATCCACCGCACCACACAGCAGGTGCATGAAGCGGTCTTCGCGCTGACCGGCGCCGCGCGGCAGCTGCACAACCAGGCCGCGCTGCTGCAGGCGTTCCAGCTGGTGGCGCAGGTCGGCGGCATCGGCAAACTTGGCCATACGCTCGCTGCGGGTGGTCAGCTCGCCGGCGGTCTGCGGGCCGCGCAGCAGCAGCAGGCCGAGCAGGGCGACCTGCTGGCGTGGCAGGTCGAGCTTGGGGCCGGTCAGGTGTTCGTAACGGTCAGCGCGCGAGGCGAAGTGCTGGCGCACCAGGCCAAGGGCCTCCAGCTGGCGCAGCGCGTGCTGCACCTTGCCGGCTTCCAGATTCATCACCGGCTCGCGCGCGGTTTTCTGGTTGGCGGCCACCTGGGCGGCGTTGACCGTGAGTGGATAGGTGTCCGGAGTGGTGGCCTCTTTCTCGATCAGGCAGCCCAGCACGCGCGCCTGGGCGGCGTCGAGGATAGGGAAATCGGGGGTCTGGCTGGCGTCGGTCACTGTCCGGGCTCCGGTCTTGCTAGGGGGGCGCAAGCATAGCTGAGAGCGGAAATCGGGGCTAAAACCGGGGTCGGAGTGGAGTTTCGCTCCGAAACCCCGCTCCGACCCCGGCTCACCGCGCAAGGCGGGCAAAGCGGGGAGCCGGTAAACTTGCGCGGTTTTCAAAGATTCCCGGTAGTTGCCATGTCCCGATTCCCCGCCCTGACCCTGCTTGCCGGCGCTGTGCTGTCGCTGGCTGCCTGCAGCTCGACCACGCCGTTGAGCCGCGTTTCGCCGGCCCCGGCCGACGCCGTCGTAGCGCCGGCCAATGCCCCCAACGACAACCTCAATGCCGTGCTGTGGGTGCAGCGTTCGCAGGAATACCGGGCCAGCGCACTGCAGACCTGGAAGCTGGCCGGCGCACAGCTCGACGCGGCGCTTGCCGATGGCAGCTGGACCGCGCTGTTGCCGGAAGAGGGCGGCAAGCACCAGTCGGCCAAGCTGAAGCCGGCGGTGGTGGTGGACGTGGATGAGACCGTGCTCGACAACTCGCCCTACCAGGCGCGGCTGGTGCGCGACGGCAGCAGCTACAACGACGCGACCTGGGAAGCCTGGGTGGATGAGCGCAAGGCGCAGCCGGTACCCGGCGCGGTGCAGTTCGCGCAGGCCGCCGCCGCCAAGGGCGTGACCATGATCTACATCAGCAACCGCACCGCGGCGATGAAGGACGCGACCATCGCCAACTTGCGCGCGGTTGGCTTCCCGGTCGCCGATGACAGTGTCTATCTGGGCCTGGGCACGCCGGCGCCGGGCTGCACCGAACACGGCAGCGAGAAGGGCTGCCGTCGCCAGCTGGTGGCGCAGCAGTACCGTGTGCTGATGCAGGTGGGTGACCAGTTCACCGACTTCCTGCAGGTCGAGGACAACAGTCTGGCAGCCCGTGATGTGCTGCTGGACAAGTACCAGGGCTGGATCGGTTCGCGCTGGTGGATCCTGTCCAACCCCACCTACGGTGGCTGGGAAGGTGCGGCCATCAACAATGCCTGGTCGCTGCCGGCGGACCTGCGCAACGGGGCAAAGCGTGAAGCGTTGGAGGTGGCCCGATGAGCCGCGCACCGCTGCCGCTGCGTAATGACGAGCGCCTGATCTTCGCCCTGGATGTGCCAGGCAAGGCCGAAGCCATCGAGTGGGTGGACAAGCTCGGCGACGCCGTGTCGTTCTACAAGATCGGCATGGAACTGCTGGCCTCGGGCGAGTATTTCGATGTGCTCGACGAACTGGCCAAGCGCGACAAGCGCGTGTTCGTCGACCTGAAGTTCTTCGACATCCCGGCCACCATTGCCGGCGTGATCAAGCGCCTGTCGCAGTGGCCGGTGAGTTACTGCACCATCCATGGCTGGCACCCCGGCATGATGGAAGCCGCTGCAGCCGCCAACAGCTCGGAGATGCGCCTGCTGGCGGTGACCGTGCTGACCTCGATGGGGCGGCCGGACCTTGCGCAGATGGGTATCGACCGTGAACCGGTGGATGTGGTGGTGGAACGCGCCCTGGCCGCGCAGCGCGCCGGTATCGACGGCGTGATTGCTTCCGGCCAGGAAGCCGCGCCGATCCGCGCCGCTACCGGTCAGGGTTTCTCCATCGTCTGCCCCGGCATCCGCCCCGGCGGCCCGGTGGGCGATGACCAGCAGCGCACCGTGGGTGTGGCCCAGGCTTTTGCTGACGGCGCGGACGCGATTGTCGTCGGCCGGCCCATCCGTCTGGCTGCCGACCCGCGTGCTGCAGCATTGGCAATGCAACTTGAAATTGCCGATTCATTCAAATTAAATCAATAACTTATCGCATTGTTAATGAAGTATTGCATTAACTGAAGCCGGCGCGTAGGCTACGTCTCGTCCGGCTCTGCCGGCGATGCGTCAAACATGTCTACCGGCTTCATGTCGGTTTGAGGGGTCTGTCACCGGCAACGGGGCGGCCTCTTTTTTTATTCCGGGATCGGAAAATCGAGAAAGCCGCTGGCGCGGGCAATTGCCCGCCTCCGTGCTGCCCTTCGGTGCCGTGACGGCCGTGCTTGCCGCTGTCACCGGGCAGGCATCAAGATGCTTGGCCTACGGGAGGATAGCCGCCGTCATGCAACGCCGTTCACTACCCAGCTGCCACACCCTCATCCTGGCTTCGGTTTGCCTGGTAGCGCTGTTGGCGGGTTGCAAGCGCAACGCCGAGCCCTTGCCCGGAGCCGCCACCGAGCCGGCCGCAGCGGTGCGCCAGCTGACCCAACACCTGCGCAACAACGACCTGGTCGGCTATGCCCGCGCGGCGGTACCGCCGGCCCAATACGCCGAACTGGAAGCGGCCTGGGCGCAGGGCCATAGCCGCTGGCCACTGACCGAGCTGCCCTTGGACGAAAAGCTGCCGGCGCTGTTGGCCACGCTGTCGGAGCCAGATGCCGAGCGCAAGCTGCAGCGCGCCTTCAAGGCACAGTTGGAGGGCCAGACCGCTGCTGTGCGGCAGGCCGCGCATTCGCTGGGCCTGTTCGGCGTGCAGTACATCAGCCATCAAGGTGACTACAACGCGGCCGAACGTGCGCACTACGTGCAGCTGGTCACCGCGCTCAGCGACTGGGCCCAGGCCGCACCGCTGCCGGACCCCAAGCTGGCGCAGACCTCGATTGCCACCCTCACTGCTGCCGCCCGTGCCACCGGTCTGGCCGATGAGAAGGCCTTCCAGCAGGCTGGCATGACCGGCAGCCTGCAGAAACTCGGCCCGTTCGCCGCGGCCAGCAAGCAAGTGCTGGCAGCCTATGGCCTGAAGCTGGATGAAAGCGTGGAGCAGATGCGTACCGGCCTGGTCTCACAGGACGGCGACCGCGCCACCGTACGTGTGCAGTACCCGCTGGCGGGCAAGCAGCTGGATCTTGAAGTTGCCCTGGTACGCCACGACAAGCGCTGGTATCTGGCACGCACGCTCAGCGATGTGGATGCCGTGTTGGTGGCCGCACGCGCTGCCGAACAGGCCAAGGCCGATGCCTTGCAGCCAGCTGAAACTACAGCTCCGGAAATACCAGACAACGCCGCAGCGGCGGCTAAGCCATAATGGCGCCGATGTCGAAACAGAAATCCCAGCCCGATCAGGGTGAACTGCTGCCGCCGGACGACGCCAACGCGACGCCCGCCACTCCTGCTGCCATTGTGCCGGGCGCCTCTGCGCGACCGTCACCGGCGGCCCGTGCCGCGCGTCGCCCGTGGTGGGCGCGCCTGCTGGGCAAGCTGATCGAGCCCTGGCTGGGCCTGAAGATCGAGCCCGAGCAGGCCGGCCAGCACAACGATGGCCGCCCGGTGGTGTACGTGCTGGAGGACTACGGCCTGTCCAACGCACTGATCCTGGACAAGGCCTGCCGTGATGCCGGCCTGCCGTCGCCGCTGGTACCGCTGGCCGGCGACCCGACCGGGCGCAAGCGCGCCTACGTGGCGCTGTCGCGGCGTTCCAGCAACAGCGCACTGATCCCCGAGCAGCGCGGTGCCAAGACCCATTCCGATTCGCTGGCCAAGCTGCTGCAGGCGCACCGTATCAATCCGGGCCTGGACGTGCACCTGGTGCCGGTGTCGATCTTCGTCGGCCGCGCCCCGGACAAGCAGAGCGGCTGGTTCGCGGTGCTGTTCTCGGAAAACTGGGCGCTGGTCGGCCGCTTCCGCCGCCTGCTGGCGATCCTGCTCAACGGTCGCGACACCATCGTCCGCTTCGCCCCGCCGGTTTCGCTGCGCGGCACCGTCGACGAGGGCCTGGAGCCCGAGCGGACCGTACGCAAGCTGCAGCGCGTGCTGCGCACCCATTTCCGCCGTATCCGCGAATCGATCATCGGCCCGGATCTTTCCACCCGCCGCCTGTTGGTGGACAAGGTGCTGGAAGCTGATTCGGTGCGCGAAGCCATCGCCGTGCAGGCAAAGCGCGACAACTCCAAGACCACTGACGCCTGGAAGAAGGCGCAGGGCTACGCCTGGGAAATCGCCGCCGACTACTCCACCCCGGTGGTGCGTTCGGCCAGCTTCATGCTCAGCCACGTCTGGAACCGCATCTATGCCGGCGTGCTGGTGCATCACCTGGACAAGTTCAAGGAAGCCGCGCCTGGCCACGAAATCATCTACGTGCCCAGCCATCGCAGCCACATGGACTACCTGCTGCTGAGCTACCTGCTGTACGACCGTGGCATCGTGCCGCCGCACATCGTGGCCGGCATCAACCTCAACCTGCCGGTGGTCGGCACCCTGCTGCGCAAAGGCGGCGCGTTTTTCATCCGCCGCTCGATCAAGGGCAACGCGCTGTACTCGGCGGTGCTCAGTGAATACGTCGCGCAGTTGGTGGCCGGTGGTTACTCGATCGAATACTTCGTCGAAGGCGGCCGCTCGCGTACCGGCCGTCTGCTGCAGCCCAAGGGCGGCATGATTTCGATGACGCTGCGCGCTTTCCTGCGCCAGCCGCGCAAGCCGGTGCTGTTCCAGCCAATCTACGTCGGCTACGAAAAGCTGATGGAGGGCAACAGTTACCTTGACGAGCTCACTGGTCGGCCGAAGGAAAAGGAATCGATCTGGGCGCTGTTGTGGGGCATCCCCAAGGTGCTCAAGCAGAATTACGGCCAGGTGGTGGTGAACTTCGGTGAACCCATCGCGCTGAACGACGTGCTGGCCAAAATGGCGCCCGAATGGGACGGCCAACCGGTGCCCGAAGACGAGAAGCCGGGCTGGTTGGCCGGCACCGTCGACGTGCTCGCCGAGCAGATCCAGGAGCGCATCAACGCTGCTGCCGACGTAAACCCGATCAACCTGCTGGCGCTGGCGCTGCTGTCCACGCCCAAGCACGCGATGGGTGAGGCCGACCTGATCGCACAGATCGAGCTGTGCAAGAAGCTGCTGGTGGAAATGCCGTACTCCGACCGCGTCACGGTCACCCCGCATTCGCCCGAGCGCATCATTGCCCACGCCGAGGAAATCAACGTCCTCACCCGCATCAAGCACCCGCTGGGTGATGTGCTCAGCGTCAGTGGCGATACCGCGGTGCTGCTGAGCTACTTCCGCAACAACGTACTGCATCTGTTCACTGCGTCTTCGTGGGTGGCTTGCTGCTTCCAGAACAACCGCCGCATGAGCCGTGGCGGCCTGCTGCGTCTGGGGCGCGGCCTGTACCCGTTCCTGCAGGCGGAGTTGTTCCTGCCGTGGACCGAGAATGAATTCGCCGCGCGCATCGACCAGACCATCGACGTCTTCGTACGCGAAGGCCTGCTCCAGCATGTGGGCGAAGACGACGGTGGCATGCTCGCACGCAGCACCGGGCAGACCGACGAAGTGTTCCGTCTGCGTGCGATTGGCCACTCGCTGCAACAGGCGTTCGAGCGCTATTACATCGCCATCTCGGTGCTGGTGAAGAACGGCCCGGGCACGCTCGGCGCTGGTGAGCTGGAAAGTCTGTGCCAACAGGCCGCGCAGCGTCTGAGCCTGCTGTACGCACCGGCCGCACCGGAGTTCTTCGACAAGACCCTGTTCCGTGGCTTCATCCAGAAGATGCGCGAGCTGCGCCTGGTCTGGCCGGACCAGAACAGCAAGCTGTTGTTCGACGAACGCCTGGATGCCTGGGCCAAGGACGCCAAGTTCATCCTCGGCCGCGAACTGCGCCACACCATCGAGCGCGTGAGCCCGGAAGCGGTGAAGCCGGACGTGCCGCCAGCAGCGTGACGGAAGCCCCGTAGAGCGGAGCCATGCTCCGCTGAAGCGCTACCGGAAGTCCATTGTCCTATAGGAGCGGCGCAAGCCGCGAAGCCACTGCTCGATCAGGTTGCAGGCATGCCGGTGATTTCAACGCTGCCGGCTTCGCGGCTTACGCTGCTCCTACAATCCTGATGGATAGCTTGTAAGACCACCTGCCGAGCATGGCTCGGCACTACCTGCTTTCGCTCCCTCCCTTTGCCGCAGGCAAGGGGAGGGCTGGGGAGGGGTAGGTTTTGGTTTACGGCTTGCGCCGGCTCTGCGTTTGGATGCTTTGCTGGTAAAGCCCTTGCCGAGCATGGCTCGGCACTACCTGGTTCCGTTCAGGCTGGCTCGTTCGGGATCAGCATGCTTTCCAGCTTGGTGATGCAGTCGCGCAGCTGCAGCTTGCGCTTCTTCAGCCGCTTGGCCTCCAGGTCGTCGTCCGGGTTGGCGGCAAGGCGCGCGATGTCTTCGTCCAGGCTGCGGTGCTCGGCACGCAGGACGGCGATGCGTTGGCTGATCTGCTCGGGGGTCATGGTCTCCACGGGGATTGAGCATACACGTTGCCGCTGGCCGCGTGAGGGACGCTGCCGACCCGGTAGAATGGGCGGATGAGCGCTGTCATTTCCCTGCCCGATCCCGCCCCGCGGGCCCGTGATCCGCACGTGGCCGAACGTGAACACCAGAAACTTGGCAAACGCCTGCGTCACCAGGTAGGCCAGGCCATTGCCGACTTCGGCATGATCGAGGCCGGTGACAAGGTGATGGTCTGCCTGTCCGGCGGCAAGGACAGCTATACCTTGCTGGACATCCTGCTACAGCTGCAGAAGAAGGCACCGGTGCCGTTCGAACTGGTGGCGGTGAACCTGGACCAGAAGCAGCCCGGCTTCCCCGAGCATGTGCTGCCGGAATACCTGGCCTCGGTCGGCGTGCCGTACCACATCATCGAACAGGACACCTACTCGGTGGTGAGCCGGGTGATCCCGGAAGGCAAGACCATGTGTTCGCTGTGCTCGCGCATGCGCCGTGGCTCGCTGTACACCTATGCCGAAGCCAATGGCTTCACCAAGATCGCGCTGGGCCACCACCGCGATGACATGGTGGCTACGTTCTTCATGAACCTGTTCCATCATTCCAAGATTTCCGGCATGCCGCCCAAGCTGCGCAGCGACGACGGCAAGCATGTGGTGATCCGCCCGCTGGCCTATGTACGCGAGGCGGACATCATCGAATACGCCAATACCCGCCAGTTCCCGATCATTCCCTGCAACCTGTGCGGCAGTCAGGAAAATCTGCAGCGCAAGCAGATCGGCCTGATGATGAAGCAGTGGGAGAAGGACACGCCCGGCCGCATCGAGCAGATTTCCCGCGCGCTGGGCGACATCCGTCCCTCGCAACTGGCCGATCCCAAGCTGTTCGATTTCATGGCGCTGGGTCGCCGTGAAGACGCGCCGCAGTCCGATGCGCAGGCGTGGCTGGATGGCGGCGACAAGCCGCAAGATCAAGAAGCCCTTCTCCCATCGGGAGAAGGGTTGGGATGAGGGGTGGCAGTGCTACGGTGGTCTGAAGCCAGGTAGTGCCCCGCTCATCTGCCGGCCTCCACGGCGGCAAGCTCTTCGGAGCAGCTTCTGCTGCAGGCAGAAGCAAGCCCCTGAACCATGAATACGAAATAGGACATCCATGTTTTTCAAGAACCTCACGCTGTTCCGTTTCCCTACCTCCATTGATTTTTCCGACGTCGACACGCTGCTGCCGCAGGTGGTGCTCAAGCCGGTCGGCGCGCTGGAAATGACCTCGCGCGGCTTCATCTCGCCGTTCGGTCGTGAAGAAAAGACCCAGTTCTCGCACCGCATCGGCGATGCGCTGTGGCTGACCGTCGGCGGTGAAGACAAGATCCTGCCCAGCGTGGTGGTCAACGATCTGCTGCAGCGCAAGCTGGAAGAGATCGAAGAGAAGGAAGGCCGCAAGCCCGGCGGCCGTGAGCGCAAGCGCCTGAAGGACGACCTGCTGCACGAACTGCTGCCGCGCGCCTTCGTGAAGAGCTCGCGCACCGATGCCTTCCTCGATCTGCAGCACGGTTATGTCGCCGTCGACAGTTCCAGCCGCAAGACCGGCGAGAACGTGATGAGCGACATCCGCGGCATGCTCGGCAGTTTCCCGGCGATGCCGCTGAATGCCGAAGTCGCACCACGCGCCATCCTGACTTCGTGGATCGCCGGCGAGCCGCTGCCGGAAGGCCTGAGCCTGGGCGAAGAATGCGAGATGAAGGACCCGGCCGAAGGCGGCGCGGTGGTCAAGTGCCAGCACCAGGAGCTGCGTTGCGACGAGATCGACAAGCATCTGGACGCAGGCAAGCAGGTCACCAAGCTGGCGCTGATCTTCGAGGACAACCTGTCCTTCGTGCTTGGCGACGACCTGATCGTGCGCAAGCTGAAGTTCCTCGATGGCGCGCTGGACCAGCTCGAGCACATCGACGAAGAAGGCCGCCGCGCCGAACTGGATGCTCGCTTTGCCCTGCAGAGCGGTGAAATCCGTCGACTGTTCCTGCTGTTGGAGCAGGCATTCAAGCTGAGCAAGGCTGATAGCTGAACCCGTTGCTGACCTACCCGGTTTCGTAACCGGGTAGGGACTATGCTGGGACCATGGTTAGTC
Source organism: Stenotrophomonas sp. STEN038 (assembly GCF_056759895.1). Classification (NCBI taxonomy): domain Bacteria; kingdom Pseudomonadati; phylum Pseudomonadota; class Gammaproteobacteria; order Lysobacterales; family Lysobacteraceae; genus Stenotrophomonas; species Stenotrophomonas sp. STEN038. The sequence goes on along the minus strand of NZ_JBRRDW010000054.1, from coordinate 15,826 downwards.
TGCTTCGCCGTTTGATGACCCCCGCCGCGCCGGTGATCCAGCGCGACACGGTGCGCCTGCGTCTGGACGATGCCGAGATCGAAGTACTGCGCGTGCGTGATCCGCGCGCACGTCGTCTCAAACTCAGCGTGGACGAACGCGGTGCACGGCTGACCATGCCGCTGCGGGCAAGCCTGGTTTCCGGCGAGCGGTTCCTGCAGGCCAACCGGCAATGGTTGCAGCAGCAGTTGGCGCGGCTGGGTGGTGATGGTTTGCTGGCACCGGCACTGCGCCTGCGCGAGCCCGGTGTGCTGCCGTTGCGCGGTGAATTGTTGCCGGTGCAATGGCAGGAAGGGCGGTTTACCCGCATCGAGGCGGATGCTGGAGTAGTGACTATCCAGCTGCCTGCGCGTGCCGGGGAACCGGCGTTGCGGCGCGCGCTGCGTGAATTCTATGAAGTGCAGGTGCGTGCCGATGTCGGCCAGTGGCTGCCGCGTTATCTGCCGGGCTTGGCGCGTGCGCCGTCACGGCTGCGGCCCAAGGTGATGTCCTCGCAATGGGGATCGCTGGCGCCGGATGGTTCGATGGCCCTGGATCTGGCCTTGGTGTTGGCGCGGCCGACTGCGTTTGAGTACGTGCTGGTGCACGAGCTGTGTCACTTGTTGCAGGCCAACCACTCGCCGGCGTTCTGGGCGGAAGTTGAGGCGCGTTTCCCCGAGTGGCGTGATGAGCGTGATTACCTGCGTGAGGAAGGCCGCAGGTTGAAGAGCACCTTGCATCAGCTGCTGCGGGCGCAGGGCTGAGGCCGAAGCAGGCCACTGTAGTGCCGAGCCATGCTCGGCAAGGGCCTTACCGGCAAGATCAAAGGCGTCCCCTCATCCCAACCCTTCTCCCGCAAGCGGGAGAAGGGCTAAGGCAACAGCAAAAGCAACGGCCAAGAGCCAAGAGCCAAGAGCACCCCTCCCCTTGCCTTCGGCAAAGGGAGGGGGAAGAGCGGGCGCTGCAGGCGTCGAAATAGCCGCCAAGTGCAGGATCCATCCCCTCCCTTTGCCGCAGGCAAGGGGAGGGCTAGGCAGGGGTGCCTTTGCTCCTGCTTTTGGTTTCACGTCTGATTTTGCTCCTGCTCCTGCTCCTGCTCCTGCTGCAGCAACAGCAACAGCAACAGCTAACCTCACCCCGCCCGGCGTATCACCTCGGGCGTACCACCGGCCGAATACCGAAACACCGAAACCGCCTCCGCCAATGCACTGGCCTGCGCTTCCATCGAACGCGCAGCTGCACTGGCTTCTTCCACCAAGGCCGCATTCTGCTGGGTGGTTTCATCCATCTGCACGACGGTGTGATTGACCTGCTCGATGCCGACCGACTGTTCCTGCGAGGCCGCGGCAATCCGCGCGACGATATCGCTGACCTGCTGCACTGAGCCGACAATTTCGCTCATGGTGCTGCCGGCCTGTGCGACCAGCGCGGCGCCATCATCCACCTTGCCCATCGAGTCGCCGATCAGTTCCTTGATCTCGCGTGCGGCGGTGGCCGAGCGCTGTGCGAGGCTGCGTACTTCCGATGCCACCACCGCGAAACCGCGCCCCTGCTCGCCGGCACGCGCGGCTTCCACCGCCGCGTTCAATGCCAGGATATTGGTCTGGAAGGCGATGCCGTCGATCACACCGATGATCTCGGCAATGCGCTTGGACGACAGCTCGATCGCCCGCATCGTCGATACCACCTGCCCAACCACATCGCCTCCACGTGCGGCGACATCGGCCGCGCCCACCGCCAGCTGATTGGCCTGGCGGGCCGAGGCTGCGTTCTCGCGTACGGTCGATGTCAACTCCTCCATCGATGCGGCGGTTTCTTCCAGATTTGCGGCCTGTTGCTCGGTGCGGCGTGACAGATCGTCATTGCCTGCTGCCAGTTCGTGCGCGGCGGTGTTGATTGCCAATGAGCACTGCTTGATCTGGCCAACGATGTCGGTCAGGCGTTCGGCGGTGAGGTTGGCGTCGATCTTCATCGCCTCGAAGTCACCGGCATAGTCGCCGCGAACACGGTGATCCAGATCACCGGCAGCCAGCGCCGACAACATCGTGCGCAGCTCGCCGGTGGTGGTGGCAACAACCTCCAGCAGTTGGTTGATGCCGGTGGTAAGCGTCTGGATGAAGCCGGCCTCGCTTACCGTCTGCAGGCGCTGGTCGAGTGCGCCGGCCGAGGCGGCGGCGACGATATCCGCCACGCTGTTCTCCAGCAGCAGCTCCTGGGTGCGGTCATGCCACTCAACCGCAAAACCGCTGCGGCTTCCATCGGCGTTGAATACCGGCGTCACCACCTGGCTGAAATGCACCGGGCCAATGGTGATCTGGCCGTTGTGCACCTTCTTGAGCTGGTCGAGCATGCCGCGGATGCGCGCCGGGTTGGCGTGGAAGCGGTGGATGCTGCTGCCAACCAGGGTATCGACGTTGAAGTCGGGGAAGGCCTTGCGCAGGGTGTCCTGCTGGTTGCGCAGCAGAGCCACCACCGAGCGATTGACGTAGCGGATGATGTGTTCGTTGTCGGCAATCATCATGCCGGTGCGCGATGCATCCAGCGACGCACGGATCTGGGTGTTCTCGTGGTGCAGTGCGGCTTCCTGTTGGTGCCTTTGCTCAAGCTGGGTACGCATCCGCAGTACCCCATCGGCCAAGGTGCCGGGTGCGTAACGGCGATCGTCGCCGACGGCGGCGTTGCTTTCACCGTTGGCGATTGCGTCCACCATCGCGCGCAGGCGCGCGGGCGCAGCACCCAGGGTCAGTACCTGGCGGCGCAGCTGCACGGCCATTGCGCTGATGAAGGCGGTTTCAACCAGCACATACAGTGCGTGAAGTAGAACCATATCCAGGCCACTGCCCGGGGCGAACGCAGTTACCGGCAGGCCGCGCGCCTGCATCCAGTAGAAGGCCAGGTGATGCACACTGATCGCCGCCGCAGCTACCACCACCGGGATCCAGTCGCGGTAGTACAGCAGCAGCGCGATCACCACGAAGACGCCGAAGTGCATTTCCACCAGGCCGTTGGCCTGCTGGATGGTGGCGGCGACCAGCGCCATCAGCACCAATGCCACGGTTACCCGGCTGAGCAGGCTGCCCGGCGCCAGTTTGATCTGCACCGCCATCAGCGCCAGCGAGGGCAGGCTGACGGCGCAGAACGGCAGCCATTGTCCCGACCACAGGGCCAGCGCCAACGACGCCAAGCCAAGGATCAGGCCGAAGTACAGGAACATGCGATCCGCCGCGCAGGCCAGCTGCGTGTAGTAGGCGTCGGGAGGTGGCGTCGTGGCGTGGGGGCGAGCGGACATCGGGAACTCCGGTTCAGCAGGAACAGCGGGGAGGAAGGAATAAAGGTGGGTTGTGTTCGGCCAGCAGTGCAGGCAACCAGCTGGCGAGGGTCGCATCGCGGCGGCCACACGCCAGCGCGGAAGGCTGCAAGGGTCCGGCATAGAGCGGGCGGCCATCGGCGGCCAGTACCAGCAACTCATGGGCCGCTGCTGTATTCAGTGCGATGGCGTGTACGCCGTGTGTCTGCAGCGCGGCGCTGAGTTGTTGCCAGTCCTGCTCGCGTTGCTCGCAGGCGCAGCCGGGCGTGCTCAATCGGATCGCCAACGGCGCGCCAGTAGCAGGCAGCAGCCCCTGCGCGCGCAGTCCATCCACCAGCGCTGCCACAGCTGCTTCGTCACCGCCGGGGCGGTGAGCAAGCGCGGCGACGCTGCTGGTGGTCCAGCCCAGCCAACAGGCGAGCAGGATCAGGCCGGTGAAGACACCGGGCCGGAGGGCGGGGCGGGGGGGCATGCGATGGTGGGGCGCGCAGCACCCGTTGCGGGGCTGCGGGACATCTTCTCGGTTACGGCAATGCCGGGGTTATCGGCTGCCGTGCTTACTACTGAAGCCGATGCCATTGGCACCGGGCTCCATATTCAGCTGGCGTCGGGCAATGCCGCGATGAAGTCGCGGATGATCAGCGCTACTGCCTCGGGATCATCCATGTGCACATGGTGATGGCCGGGCAGGGTATGCAGGCGGCCATCGGGCAGCAGCGCCGCGCGTTGGCTGCGTTCCGGCTCCGGGAAGTAAGGCTGGGCCGGGGTGGCGTAGATCACCTGGACTGGGCAGAGGATGGCGCTGACCACATCGCAGACCTGTTCTTCGGTCATGCGTACCGCGGTCGGCAGCATCAGCCGCGGATCGCTGCGCCAGCTCCAACCACCGTCGACCGGTTTGACCCCGCGTTCGATCAGCAGGCGCGCCGAGGCCTCGCTGAGCTGGTTGACCATCATCCGTGCGCGTACGGGGGCGCTCAGGTCGGGGAATACCCGTAACTGCCTGGCATCCAGTTTCAGCATCGCCTCCACATAGGTGCGCAGGCGCTGCACGGTCTCGCCGGCCGGTGCGGTGAGGCCGCCCAAGGCTTCGATCGATACCAGTGCCTGCACCCGTTCACCGGCCACGGCGGCGACCAGACTGGCAATCGCCGCGCCCATCGAATGGCCTAGCAGTACAAAGCGATCCCAGCCCAGCGCGTCGGCAATGGCCAGGGTCTGCACGATGGCGTGCGGGGTGGTGTACGGCGTGGTCAGCGGCAGGTGGTCGCTATAGCCATGGCCGGGCAGGTCGACCATCACCAGGTCCAGCGTCGGCAGCTGTGCAGCCAGCGGCAGGAAGCTGGCCGCGTTGTCGAGCCAGCCGTGCAGGGCGAGGACCTTCAGGCCATCCGGGTTGCCGGCGCGCAGGCCGGCCACGCGGATGCCATCGAGCTGCAATTCAAAAGGCGTCGCGTTCATGCCGGTTGCGCCGCCACCAGCGCGGCCAACGCAGCGGCATGGGCGCTGCTGTCGTTGAGGCAGGGGATGTAGCGCATGCGTGCGCCACGTTCGGCCAGGGTTTCGGTGAAACCCATCTGCACTTCTTCCAGGGTTTCCAGGCAATCGGTGGCAAAACCCGGGCAGACCACGTCCAGGGTCTTGATGCCGCTTTCGGCCAGTTCCCAAAGCCGCGGCTCGGCGTAGGGCTGCAGCCAGCGTTCGCGGCCGAATCGCGATTGGTAGGCAAGTTCCCATTCGTCGTTGGCCAGGCCGAGGGCTGCGGCAATGGCCTTGGCACTGGCTTCGCAACGTTGCGGATAGGGGTCGCCGGCATCGGCCAGGCGTTGCGGGATGCCGTGGAAAGAGAACACCAGCTTGCCGCCACGGCCATGCTCGGCCCAGTAGGCAGCAATGGAGGCGGCGACCGCGGCGACCCAGGCCGGGTCGTCGGCGTAGTCGCGGATGGTATGTACCGTCACCTTCGGGTTGCGTGCCTGCCATTGCTGCACGCGGTCTTCGATCGAGGCGGTGGTGGTGGTCGAGTACTGCGGATACAGCGGCAGCACCACGATGCGCTGGATACCCTCGGCAGCCATTGCGTCCAGTGCCGACAGCATCGCCGGTTCGCCATAGCGCATGGCTTCACGCACCCGCCACTGCGGCAGCTGTTGTTGCATGGCCTTGGCCAGGCGATGGGTGTAGACCGCCAGTGGCGAGCCTTCGGGCAACCAGACCTGGGCGTACTTCTGCGCCGAGCGGCCACTGCGCAGCGGCAGGATCAGCCCATGCAGCAGCGGCTTCCACAGCAAAGCCGGGATCGAGACCACACGGGGGTCACTGAGGAATTCAGCCAGATAGCGCCGTACCGCAGGAGCGGTCGGTGTCTCGGGCGTGCCTAGATTGACCGCGAGCAACGCGGTAGTGGGGGCGTTGGACATCCGGGCATTTTCGCAGGTATGGGCGGAGAAGGGAGCGCCGCGGGGTCTGGTGTAGTGCCGAGCCATGCTCGGCAGCAGGCTTTATCGGTGATGCCCCTGCCGAGCATGGCTCGGCACTACCGGGATAGCTCCTGCCGAGCATGGCTCGGCACTACAGGTGCTCATGCCTCACATCCGCTCACCAGCTATTCAGAGCCACGCTACTAATTTCAGGCACTTGCGCTATCTTTCTATGCATCGACCTACGGAGTTACCCATGCGCCGCCTGCCGTGCCTTGTGCTGCTGTTGTCCGCGAGCCTGTTGTCCACCACTGCCGTCGCCGGTCCGCAGGAAGATCAACGTGCCCGCAATGCGGTGCGGGTGCTCAGTGAAATCCAGAACATCCCAGAGCAGGCCATCCCCGACAAACTGCTGGATGAAGGCCGCGCCATCATCGTCCTGCCGGACACCATCAAGGCCGGTCTGGTGCTCGGTGGACGCCGTGGCCACGGCCTGATGTCGGTGAAAACGGCCGATGGCAGCTGGTCCAATCCCGTATTCATCAAGCTCACCGGCGGCAGCATCGGCTTCCAGGCCGGTGTGCAGTCTTCGGACGTGATCCTGGTGTTCCGCAATGACCGCAGCCTGGACAATATCGTCAACGGCAAGTTCACCCTCGGCGCCGATGCCGGTGTCGCCGCCGGCCCGGTTGGCCGCAATGCCGCGGCCGCCACCGATGGTCAGCTCAAGGCTGAGATCTGGTCGTGGTCGCGTGCCCGCGGTCTGTTTGCAGGCGTGGCACTGGATGGTGCGGTGCTGCAGATCGACGATGCTGCCAACCTGGATGCCTACGGCCAGAACACCACCCCGCGCATGATCCTGGAGGGCCGCCTGAATTCAGCGCCGTCTTCCGACGTCGTGTCCTTCCGTGACCGTCTGGAAGAGTCCACCTATGCCGCGCGTGAAAAGCGTGGCACCCAGGGCAGTGTCGCCCCGGTTGCGGCAAGCGCACCGCGCAGCAATGCGGTCAGCGTGCAGGCGCCGGCGGCAACAACCGAAGGTACCGATACAGCGACCACCGCACCGTTGCAGCACGCCACTGCTGAACCGGCGCCGCAACAGGGCTTCCAGCCGGTCTCCGAAGGCGAGATCCGCACCGAAAGCCTGGACGGCGGCAACTGACCTTTGGCATAGCGATCAGTTAAGACCTTGTGCGCTATGCTCGACAACCTCCACACAGATAACGCGAGCAGATCATGGGCAGTTTCAGCATCTGGCACTGGTTGGTCGTGCTGGTCATCGTGCTGCTGGTGTTTGGCACCAAGCGCTTGACGAGCGGTGCCAAGGATCTGGGCAGTGCAGTCAAAGAGTTCAAGAAGGGCATGCGTGACGAGGACAAGCCGGCGGCTCAGCTGGGCGACGAATCGCGTGATGCCGAAAAGAGCGGCGAAAAACAGGCCGAGCACGACCGCGACGCGCGCTGATCCTGAGCGCACGACGTGTTTGATATCGGCTTCAGCGAACTGCTGCTGATCGCAGTGGTGGCCTTGGTGGTCCTCGGCCCGGAACGTCTGCCCAAGGCAGCGCGTTTTGCCGGGCTGTGGGTGCGCCGTGCGCGCAACCAGTGGGATTCGGTCAAGCAGGAGCTGGAGCGCGAGCTGCACGCCGAGGAGCTCAAGCGCAACCTGCAGGATGTACGCCAGTCGATGCAGCAGGCCGAGGCCGGGCTGCGCGACCAGGCCGGGCAGGTGCGCAATGAGGCCGATGCCTTCAAGCGCGAAGTGGAACTGCCGGAATCGGCCGCCGAGCGGGTAATCGAACCGCGCACCATTGAGCCACGTCCGGTAGCGACGGCCGATGGGGAATCGCCCGCAGCTGCCGAGACAGCCGCGCAGGAAGCGGCCGCTGCGCCAGTCAGTCGCGCTGCCATCGACCCCGAGTTCAACCGCAGCATCCCCTTGGGTGATGCGCCGGCAAGTGCCGAGCAGACATCGGTAAACCAGGAGCGGACGCCATGAGTGCGGCGGATCTCAACGAAAGCAGCCTGATCGAACACCTGATCGAGCTGCGCTCGCGGGTGGTGCGCGCGCTGCTGGGCCTGGGCGTGGTGCTGCTGGCGTTGATGCCGTTCTCGCGCACCCTGTATACGCACCTGGCCACGCCGTTGATCTCACAGCTGCCGGCCGGGCAATCGATGATTGCCACCAATCCGGCCGGTGCCTTCTTCGCACCGCTGAAGCTGACTTTCTTCGCCGCCCTGTTCGTGGCGGTGCCGTGGCTGCTGTACCAGGCCTGGGCCTTCGTGGCACCGGCACTGTATGCACGCGAAAAACGCCTGGCGCTGCCCTTGCTGGGTTCTGCGGTCGCGCTGTTCTATATCGGCTGCGCGTTTGCCTATTTCCTGGTGCTACCGGCGGTATTCCATTTCCTGACCACCTTCCGCCCGGAAGTGATCGCCATCACCCCGGATGCCAATGCCTATCTGGATTTCGTGCTGGCCATCTTCTTTGCCTTCGGTGCAAGTTTCGAGCTGCCGGTGGCGATGGTGATCCTGGTCCTGCTGGGGTGGGTAAGCCCGCAGCAGCTGCGTGAAGGCCGCGGTTACGCGATTGTCGGTATCTTTGTACTGGCGGCGGTGCTGACCCCGCCGGACGTGGTGTCCCAGCTGATGCTGGCCATACCCATGTGTTTCCTTTACGAATTGGGCATACATGCCTCGCGCTGGCTACAGCCGCGCGACCAGGGCAAGACTGCGAAGCCCTGATTCAGCCGTAGCAGGCGGTCGTCAGCAATCTGCGCTATTTTTCACTGAAAAGAGGCCGCGCGGATTGGCAGGCGTGGTGGCACCCCGGGGGACACCTGCATGACGCAAAAGAAAAGTAGCTGGATCAACAATGTGCCACTGCTGAGCAAGATGCTGGCGGCATTTGGCTTGGTTTTCCTGTGCTTCCTGGCCACCAGCGTGGTCAGTTACCGCACTTCCGGCCGGGATGACGATGCGCGCCGCCATGAAGGCGTGCAGATCGAGCTGATCCGCCAGGTCGAGGATGCGATCCAGGCCGTGCGCCTGCAGCAGATCGCGGTTCGCAATTACCTGCTTGGCGACGGCGAGCGGCATATGGACGTGGTGTCCAAACAGCGCGAGCGCCGTGATGCCGCGTTGACCGCCGCGGTGACCGCTGCCGGTACCGACCCTGTGGCCGAGCCGCTACGCCGCATTCAGACCCAGGCCCGCAATTGGGACAACGAGGTGATGGCGGTGCTACGGCCAGCCGCCGGCGCGGTGGCGCTCAGTCAGGTGCAGCAGCTGGATGCGCTCAGCAACGGCGGCCAGGGCAATGCGCTGGCTGAATCCCTTGATGAAATCTACGAAGCGGAGATGACCCAACTGCTCAGTGACAGGGGCCAGATGAGCAGTTGGATCGCCCGCGCGCACACGATCTCGCTGGTGCTGCTGGTGCTGGGCTTCGTCATCATTCTCCTTGCGTTGTGGATGATCTCGCGGCTGGTGGTCAGCCCGATCAACCGCTTGACCGACAAGATGACGCGTCTGTCCAACGGCGACCTGGACGTTGAGATCGCTGGTCTGCACCGCGGCGATGAGATCGGCGAGATCGCACGCGCGCTGGAGGTATTCCGGCGCAACTCGCTGGAGTCGCGTGATGCCAACTGGGTCAAGCTCAGCGTCGGCGAAGTTGGCGCCGAGCTGCAGACCGCACAGACCCCGGACGCCTACGCGCAGGCATTGGTGTCGCAGATCGCGCCGCGTATCGATGCGCCTATCGGCGTCTTCTTTGCCTGGAATGAAGACGAGAAGCAGCTGCGCCTGCAGGGCAGCTATGGTTTCCAACGGCGTAAGCACCTGGGCCTGCAATATGGCCTGGGCGATGGGTTGATCGGGCAGGCGGCGCTGGAGCGCAAGCGCATCAGTGTGCAGCAGGTGCCGGATGACTTCTTCGGCGTGCACTCGGCGCTGGGCGAGGCGCAGCCGCGGCATCTGGTGGCGGTACCGCTGCTGTTGAAGGACCGCCTGCTGGGCGTGTTCGAGTTCGGCACCTTCGGCCATTTCAATGCAACCCAGGAAGCCTTCATCGACTCGGTGCTGCCAACCGTGGCGCTGGGTCTGGACAATATCTGCCGCGCCGACGAGACCCAGCTGCTGCTGGACCACACCCGCGCCCAGGCCGAAGAGCTGCAGGTGTCGCAGCTGGCCTTGCAGGCACAGGAAGAAGAGCTGCGCGCCACCAACGAAGAGTTGCAGGGCAAGACCGTCGAGCTGGAAGAGCAGGCCCAGCGCCTGTCCGCCTCCGAAGAAGAACTGCGTGTGCAGGCCGAGGAGCTGCAGGCCTCCAACGAAGAGCTGCGGCAGAAGACCGAAGTGCTCAACGAGCAGAAGGACGTGCTGCAGGTATTGCAGCGTGAGACCGAATTCAAGGCGCAGGAACTGGCACGTGCCAGCCAGTACAAGACCGACTTCCTGGCCAATATGTCGCATGAGCTGCGCACCCCGCTCAACAGCCTGCTGATCCTGTCCAAGGAGTTGGCCGAGAACGAGAGCGGGCATCTGGATGTGGAGGAAGTGGAGGCCGCTGCGGTCATCCACGACTCCGGTTCCAACCTGCTGCGGCTGATCAACGACATCCTCGATCTGTCCAAGATCGAGGCTGGCAAGATGGATGTGCACCGCGAGGAAGTGAAGATCGATGCCATCACCCGTGAGGTGACGCGCCACTTCCGCCACATGGCGATGGAAAATCGTCTTGAGTTCGCCATCGACGTGGACCCATCGATGCCAGACGCCTTGGTTACCGATCGCTCCAAGCTGCAGCAGGTGCTCAACAACCTGCTCGGCAATGCCTTCAAGTTCACCCGCGAAGGCTCGGTGACCCTGCATATGGCGATGGCCAGCAGCGCCATGCTGACCCGCATCGGTGCGGCCGCCGACGACCAGCATGTGGCGCTGACGGTGCGAGATACCGGTATCGGTATTCCCGAAGATCGCCTGGACTCGATCTTCGAGGCCTTCGAGCAGGTCGATTCCAGCACCAGCCGCCATTACGGTGGCAGCGGCCTGGGCCTGGCCATTGCGCGGCGCCTGGCGCAGTTGCTGGGCGGGCAGTTGGTGGTCGACAGCGAGCAGGACAAGGGCAGCAGCTTCAGCCTGGTGCTGCCGCTGCTGTCGGCTGGCCTCAGCAGCGCGGTGGCGGCGACACAGGCGACCATCGAGCAGCGGCCTGCACCGACGCCGGGCCCGGCGCGCGCAGCTACCGCGCAGCTGATTGATTGGATTCCCGATGATCGCCATGCCATCGCCGCCGGCGAGACGGTGATCCTGACGGTGGAGGATGACCCCGCCTTCGCCCGCATCCTGGTCGACCTGATCCGCCGCAAGGGGCACCGTGCGCTTGCCGCTGCCGATGGCGAGAGTGGCCTGGAGCTGGCCCGCCGCTATCGTCCTACCGGCATCCTGCTGGACGTGATGCTGCCGGGCATGGACGGTTGGTCGGTGCTGAAGCACCTCAAGCACGATCCGGTCACCGCCGCCATTCCGGTGCACTTCATTTCCGCCGTCGATGAAGCCGCCCGCGGTGTCGCCCTGGGCGCGGTCGGCTACTTGACCAAGCCGGTGGATCGCAAGGCGCTGGTTGCCGCCTTCGACCATCTGCTGGATGTGGCTGGCAAGATCGTGCGCAAGCTGTTGCTGGTCGACGACGATCCGGATTCGCGGCTGGCACTGACCCGCTTGCTGCAGGCCGACAATGTCGAGATCGACCAGGTCGCCTCGGGCGAAGAAGCACTGGAGCGCATCGCCACCCACAGCTACGACTGCATCGTGCTGGACCTCAACCTGGGTGGCATCTCCGGAATAGAGTTCCTGGAGAAGGCCGCCACCCTGGTGGCAGTGCCGCCGGTGGTGATCTACTCCGGCCAGGACCTGAGCCGCGAAGACAGCCTCAAGCTGCGCCAGTACACCGACAGCATCGTGATCAAGGGCCAGCGCTCGCCCGAGCGCCTGCTCGATGAAGTGAGCCTGTTCCTGCACAGCATCGGCTCGCGCGGGGCCAATGCCACGCCGTCCGACGACAATAATCTGGGCGGCCGCCAGGTGCTGCTGGTCGATGACGACATGCGCAACCTGTTTGCCCTGTCCAAGTCGCTGCGCGCGCGGGGTGAATGTGTCGATGGCGCAGGACGGCTACAAGGCGCTGCAGCAGTTGGAGGAAAATCCGTCCATCGAGCTGGTGCTGATGGACATCATGATGCCGGGCATGGACGGCTACGAAACCACCCGCGAGATCCGCAAGCTGCCGCAATGGAGCAACCTGCCGATCATCGCCGTCACCGCCAAGGCGATGCATGGCGACCGCGACAAGTGCCTGGATGCCGGTGCCAATGATTACCTCACCAAGCCGGTGGACCTGGACAAGCTGTTGTCGATGATGCGTGTATGGCTGCAAAAGTAGGCCCCATCGCGCCGCAAGCATTGCGTGATGACGTCGACGACATCGAAGTCGATGCTTTCATCACCGCGATGTCGCGGCGGCATGGCTATGACTTCACCGGTTATGCGCCGTCCTCGTTGAAGCGGCGGGTGCTGGCGCTGGCGCATGGGCTGAACCTGCCCACGGTGAGTGAGCTGACCGCGCGCGTGCTGCGTGAAGACGAGATGGTGCCGCAGGTGATCGCCAAGTTGTCGGTGCCGGTGTCGGAGATGTTTCGCAATCCGGCGGTGTTCCGCAAGCTGCGCGACGAAGTGTTCCCGGTGCTGGCGTCGTATCCGCAGATCAATATCTGGCAGGCCGGCTGCGCGCATGGGCAGGAGGTGTACTCGCTGGCGATCCTGCTGAAGGAAGCCGGGTTGTACGACCGCTGCCAGATCTACGCCACCGACTTCAGCGATGAAGCGCTGGCGAAGGCGCAGGAAGGCATCTTCCCGATCCGTGACGCCCGCCTGTACTCGGAGAATTACCTGGCGGCCGGTGGCCGGCACACCCTGTCCGATTACTACCACGCCCGCTACGACTTCATGAAGCTGGACGAGCGGCTCAAGGAGCGGGTCACCTTCGCCAACCACAACCTGGTCTGCGACGGCGTGTTCACCGAGGCGCAGCTGATCCTGTGCCGCAATGTGCTGATCTATTTCTCCGACACGTTGCAGGACAGGGTGTTGGGCTTGTTCCGCAGCAGCCTCAGCCGTGGCGGTTTCCTCTGCCTGGGCAACCGCGAGTCGATCCGCTTCGCCCCCAGTGCGCGCGATTTCGTGCCGCTGGATGCCGAACTGCGGCTGTACCGCAACGCCGGTGGCTTACTGTGAAAACCGCGTCCGGGCAGCCTCCACAAGCCGTTGTGGTGGGGTGCTCGGCGGGCGGGCTTGCTGCCCTGCATCAATTGCTGGGCGGGCTGTCAGGGCCGCTGCCGGTGCCGATGGTGGTGGTCTGCCACAGCGGTTCGGAGGATATGCGGGTGTTCTGCGAGCTGCTGGCCAGCCGCAGTGGGTTGCCGGTGGAGGAGGCGGAAGAGCGCCAGCTGCCCGAGCCCGGGCGGGTCTATGTGGCCCCGTCCGGCTACCACCTGCTGATCGAGCGCAACGGCCGTTTTGCCCTCAGCATCGACCCACGGGTGGCATTTTCACGCCCTTCGATCGATGTTCTGTTTGAATCTGCGGCCGAGGTCTGGCGCGGACAGCTGTTGGCTGTGCTGATGACCGGGGCAAATTCCGACGGCGCCGAAGGGTGCGCGCGGATACGACGCTCCGGTGGCACACTGATCGTTCAGGACCCGGAAACGGCGCAAGTGGCTATGATGCCTGCCGCCGCACTGGAGCTGGCTGGCGCCGATCATTGCCTGCCGCTCCCCGAAATTCCCTTTTTGCTGGAAGCATTATGTTCGTGACCAAGCCGGTGGCAGTGCAGCGCCCCAAAATCCTGGCCGTAGATGACAACCCCGCCAACCTGCTGGTGATCCGCCGGGTGCTGGCCAAGCTCGACGTCGACGTAGTCGAGGCGGCCTGCGGCAACGATGCACTGAAGGCCACGCTGGACGATGAGTTCGCGCTGGTGCTGCTGGACGTCTACATGCCGGACATCAACGGCTTCGAAGTGGCGGAGATCCTGTCGCAGGAAGAAACCACCCGGCAGACTCCGATCATCTTCGTCACCGCGACGTACGCGGACGACGTACACCGGCTCAAGGGTTATGGCTTCGGCGCGGTGGACTACATGGCCAAGCCGCTGGAGGCCACGATCCTGCTGTCCAAGGTGCAGGTGTTCCTGGAGCTGTACCGGCACCGGGTGGCACTGCGCGATGCGCTGAGCGAGTTGTCCGAGCGCAACCGCCAGCTGGAGATCGAAGTCGAGCAGCGCAAGCAGATGGAGCAGGAGATGCGCCATCTGGCCATGCACGACATGCTGACCGGGTTGCCCAACCGCGCCTTGTTCATGGACCGGCTGGAGAGCGCCCACCATCGCGCACAGCGCCACAGCGGCATGTTCGCGCTGGTCTATGTGGACGTGGATCGTTTCAAGGAGGTCAACGATACCTGGGGTCATGGTGCCGGCGATGCGGTGTTGATCGAACTGGCTGCACGGCTGCGCGGTGCGCTGCGTGAGAACGACACGGTGGCCAGGTTGGGTGGCGACGAATTCGCGCTGGTGCTGGAAGAGCTTGACGACATCAGCGATGCCCATCGTCTGATGGAGCGGGTGACGCAGTCGTTGCAGGCACCGATGCACTACCTGCGTGATGGCGAAGAACTCACCCTGGCGATCGCCGCCAGCATTGGCGTGGCCGCCTACCCCGCGGATGGTGCCGAGGTGGATGCCCTGCTGCATGCTGCCGACCAGGCCATGTACCTGATCAAGCGCAGCCGCGACACGGCGTGAAACAAAAAGGCCGCGCATCACTGCGCGGCCTTGCTGCAAGCAAAATGAGAGCTTGGATCAGGCTTCGAACACGTGACCGCTGCTTACCGGCGGCGGGGTCGGACCGGTCGCATCGGCCGGAGCCAGCATCTGCTTCCAGGCCGCATACACGGCACCTGCAAACACCGGCATCAAAATCGCCATCAGCAACAGCTGGGCAATAGCCATGGCGGCGCCTTGGCCGGCAATCAGGCCGATGAACAGCGCCACGATGATCACCGCGAAATAGATCGCGAAGATGGCGATGAAGGCCAGCACGAAGAACACCAGCATCGCAGGCAGGTTGTGGATGCTGGCGCGCAGGCTTTCGCGCAGCGCGTGCATGCCACCGGAGCGCTCGAACATCACCTGCGGCGGCATCACGAACAGGGCCAGCGTCAGCGCGACGAAGCTGGCGATCAGCAACAGCAGCCACAACAGGATGCGTCCGGCGGGCAGCGTCGCCACGAGTGCCTCGATCTGCGCCGGGTCCGGTTGTGCGCCGGATTGGCTGAGCTCGTTGAGCTTGACCATCACCACCGACAGCTGTTGCAGGCCATCGGTGCCGACCAGCACCAGCAGCAAGGTGCCCAGCAACAGGGCAGCGAACAGCTGCGGCAGCAGGGCGACCAGCAGGTGCGGTGCGCGCCCTTCCTGTACGCCCTGCAGCAGGTGCGCAGGCTTGGCGGTCCGGCCCTGGTCGACCTCGCGGATTGCCCACAACATGCCGCCCATGAACAACGGGCCGGCCAACAGCAGCAGCAGCTGCACCACGGTGCCCAGTGCCGGCACCAGCATCGACAGCGACAGCACCAGTGAGGTACCGACGCCCCACAGGATGCCCAGCGAACCCAGCGCCAGTGGCGCACGCTTGAGCAGGCCAAAACCGGTCAGCAGCCATTCCGCACCGGCAGAGGCCGGTACCTTGCGAATCTCGCTCATTGCAATTCCGAAGCGGGGGAGTGCGCGGGCAACAGGCCGGCGCTGTGCGGATTATCGCCTGAAACCCGGCTCGGGTTTATGAGGACAAAGTAACGGCGGGGTTTGCTACCTCCCTTTTGCGAAGCGAAGGGGGAGGGGTGGTTGGTAGTGGGGGGGGCCCGCCGCGGCGAGCGCCGGGCGCGCCCGCGCGCTCGCCCGCGCCAGCGGGCGGAGCAGCGGGGGTGGGTGGCCGTGCGCGACCGGCGGCCGGGGCCCAGGC
>NZ_JBRRDW010000053.1:0-30564 GCF_056759895.1 Stenotrophomonas sp. STEN038 | reverse complement strand
GGCAGGATTTTTCGACGATACATCCATGTATCGTCGAAAAACGACGTGCGTCCTGCACGTCGCCCCGTGCGGGGTCTTGTCTGCCAGCTCCGTCGCTGCGGAAGGGGCCCGGTAAGTCAACGGCGGAAGCAACGGCAACAGCAACGGCAACGGCAACAAGCGCAACGACTGTGGACTGATACGGACTTGGGTTGCGCGGCCCTTGAGAACTGCCGGGATGTGCTCCGAAAGCCAATGACCTTGATCGGCAAAGTGAGCTGTAGCCTGCGCTGGCGCGTGTGCTGGTGACTCGGCTGGACTGAATCGCCCAGGTATAGCCAAACCATGACCATTGGCCGACTCGGCAGCTGCTGTTCACTGGCTAGACTCGACGCTTTGTTGTCATTGGGCCTAAGGCCGGGGGAAAGCATGATCAAGCGGGGTTTGTTGGCGTTGTGCATGGGCTTGGCGGTGAGCGCTACGGCGCAGGCGGCCGAGCAGGTGGATCTGGATATGGTCAGCAAGATCCGCCAGGAGGCGTTCCACCGTTCGCAGGTGATGGATACCTTCAGCCATCTGACCGAAACCATCGGCCCGCGCCTGAGCAATTCGCCGGCCATGATCCAGGCCAATGCCTGGAGCCGTGGCAAGTTCAACGAGTGGGGCCTGGTCAATGTGCATGACGAGGCCTTCGAGGACTTCGGTCGTGGCTGGGAGTTCACCTCGGCCAGCGTCGAGATGCTGGGCCAGCGCGTGCAGCCGCTGCATGCCTTGCCCAAGGCGTGGACGCCGGGTACCAATGGTGCGGTGGAAGGAGAGCTGATCCAGGTCGATATCAAGAAGCTGGCCGATCTTGAGAAGTACAAGGGCAAGCTGCGCGGCAAGATCCTGCTGCTGGGTGATGCGCGCGAGTACAAGCGTGGCACCGAGTCCGATTCGCATCGGCACGATGCAACGTCGTTGGAAGGTCTGCAGGCGTTCACCATCCCCAAGGCGGCGGAAGAGGACCGCGCAAAGCGGTTGAAGGAGTTCAACGAGCGCCAGGAACTGACCAAGGCGGTCAATGCGTTCTTCATCGACGAAGGTGCGTTGGCGTCGATCAGCATCAGCGGCTGGGACAACGGCATCATCCGCGTGGCCGGTGGTGGTTCGCGCAAGGCCGGCGAGTCGGTGGGCATCCCGGAGCTGGCGATGATTGCCGAGCATTTCAATCCGTTGGTGCGGGCGCTCAAGGACAAGCAGACGGTGACGCTGCGGGTCAACGTGGACGCGCGTTTCACCGACGAGACCAATCAGCCTGGTCACAACACGCTTGCCGAGATCCGTGGCAGCAGCAAGGCCGACGAGATCGTGATGCTGGGTGCGCACATGGACTCCTGGCACACCGGCACCGGTGCGGCCGACAACGCCGCCGGCGTGGCGGTGATGATGGAGGCGATGCGCATCCTCAAGGCGGTGGGAGCAAAGCCCAAGCGTACGATCCGCGTGGCTCTGTGGAGTGGTGAGGAGCAGGGTCTGGTTGGTTCGCAGGCCTATGTGGCGCAGCATTTCGCGCGTTATCCGGAGCCGACCGATGCAACGCAGAAGGCGCTGCCGGCATCGTTGCGTGAGCCGACCGGCCCGCTGCAGAAGCTGCGTGATTACGAGAAGTTCCAGGTCTACTTCAACATGGACAACGGTTCGGGCCGGTTCCGTGGCATCTATGCGCAGGAAAACATGGCGGCGATGCCGATTTTCGAGGCGTGGTTGAAGCCGTTCAACGATGTCGGTGCGACCACGGTGGCCACGCGCAATACCGGCAGCACGGATCACATCAGTTATGACCGGGTGGGCCTGCCGGGCTTCCAGTTCATCCAGGACCGTCTGGATTACTTCAGCAATGTGCATCACAGCCATCTGGATACCTGGGATCACGCGGAGCCCGAGGATCTGAAGCAGGCGGCGGCGATTGTGGCATCGTTCGTCTATAACGCTGCGATGCGCGAGGAGCGGTTCCCGCGCAAGCCGTTGTTGGAGAAGTGAGTTAGCCGGATTTGCTTGAAGGAAGGGCCGCATTGCGGCCCTTCTGCTTTTGGGAAAGAGCAAGCAATGCTCGATGCTTCCCTTCTCCCGCGCGCGGGGGAAGGTGCCCGGAGGGCGGATGGGGGGAGCTTTGGCTTTGGCTTTGGCTTCGGTTGTTGCTGTAAGCAACAGCAAGATCAAGATCAAGAGCTTTCACCCCCCTTCGGGGAGCGAGCCACCTTTCTTTGCTTGTGCAAAGAAACCTGGCGCAAAGAAAGCACACCCTGCCTCCGCGCCCACGCCGCTACGCGACGCGGGTCCACTCCGCTGGCAGGATTTTTCGACGAGACATCCCTGTCTCGTCGAAAAACGACGCACATCCCTGTCTCGTCGAAAAACGACGCACATCCCTGTGCGTCGCCCCGTGCGGGGTCTTGTCTGCCAGCTCCGTCGCTGCGGAAGGGGCCCGGTAGATCAAAGGCTGGAGCAACGGCAACGGCCGAAGCCGAAGCCAGAGCCGAAGCCAGAGCCAGAGCCAGAGCCAGAGCTGCCCTCACCCCAACCCCTCTCCCGTGAACGGGAGAGGGGCTTATAGCTGCAGGTCGCTGGCTCTTGTTGCGGCTTTCGGTCCGTGCGCGAAGGGCTGGAGTCGGTTCGAAGCACCGGCAGGGGGGAAAAGGTAAAATGCCCCGATTCCCACTTCTGCGCCCGTCATGACCGTCCGTACCCGCTTTGCCCCCAGTCCCACCGGCTACCTGCATATTGGTGGCGCCCGCACCGCGCTGTATTGCTGGCTGGAGGCGCGTCACCGTGGCGGTGAGTTCGTGCTGCGCATTGAAGATACCGACCGCGAGCGCTCCACCCAGGCCGCCATCGACGCCATCCTCGAGGCGATGGACTGGCTGGGCCTGGGCTATGACGAGGGCCCGATCTACCAGACCGCGCGCGTTGCCCGCTACCAGGAAGTGGCCGAGCAGCTGATCGCGTCGGGCAAGGCTTATTACGCCTACGAGACCAAGGAAGAGCTGGACGCCATGCGTGAAGCCGCCATGGCCAAGCAGGAAAAGCCGCGCTACAACGGCGCCGCCCGCGAGCTCAACCTGCCGTACAAGGACGACCCGAACCGCGTCATCCGCTTCAAGAACCCACTTGAAGGCACGGTGCTGTTCGATGACCTGATCAAGGGCAATATCGAGATTGCCAACAGCGAGCTGGATGACATGGTCATCTTCCGCCCGGATGGTTACCCGACCTACAACTTCGCGGTGGTGGTCGACGATTGGGACATGAACATCAATGAGGTCATCCGCGGTGATGACCACATCAACAACACCCCGCGCCAGATCAACCTGTACGAGGCCATCGGTGCGCCGGTGCCCAAGTTCGGCCATATGCCGATGATCCTGGACGAGCAGGGCGCCAAGCTGTCCAAGCGCACCGGCGCGGCCGACGTGATGCAGTACAAGGACGCCGGCTACCTGCCCGAGGCGCTGTTGAGCTATCTGGCCCGCCTGGGCTGGTCGCACGGTGACCAGGAGATCTTCACCCGCCAGGAACTGATCGACCTGTTCGACGTCACCAACTGCAATTCCAAGGCCGCGCGCCTGGACATGGCCAAGCTGGGCTGGGTCAACCAGCACTTCCTGAAGACCGAGACGCCGGCGTCCATCGTCCCGCACTTGGTCTACCAGCTGGAAAAGCTCGGTCTGGACATCAGCAAGGGCCCGGCCCCGGTCGATGTGGTCATTGCCCTGCGCGAGCGCGTGCAGACCCTGAAGGAAATGGCCGAGAAGGCCGTGGTCTGGTACACCGCGCTGAACGAGTACGACGACGCTGCGGTTGCCAAGCACTTCAAGCCCGGTGCCGACGTGCCGCTGGCCAAGGCCCGCGAGCTGCTGGCCAATGCTGAATGGACCGCCGAAGGCGTTTCGGTCGCGTTGCATGACGTGGCCGCACAGCTGGAAATGGGCATGGGCAAGGTCGCCCAGCCGCTGCGCGTGGCCATCACCGGCACCCAGGTGAGTCCTGACATTTCCCATACCGTGTATCTGGCGGGGCGCGACGAGGCCTTGAAACGCATCGACGCCGCACTCATCAAGATCCCAACGGCCTGACCCCGAGGTAGACATGACCGACGCACACTCCTGCACCGCCCCGCACCACCACGTCGAAGACGCGGCCGGTTTTGTCGCGGTGGTCGAACGGGTGTGCCGTGAGCGCGGATTGCGGTTGACCCCGATCCGCGCCAACGTGCTGCGCCTGATCGCCGAGGCTGGCAAGCCGGTCAAGGCCTACGAGCTGCTGGAATGGGTGCGTGAGGGCAAGGGTGTGGGCGCCGATGCCCCGCCCACGGTGTACCGCGCGCTGGATTTCCTGATGGCCAATGGCTTCGTGCACAAGCTGTCGTCGGTCAACTCGTTCGTTGCCTGCCACCACCCGAGCAGCAACCAGCACTCGGTGCCGTTCCTGATCTGCGACCGCTGCCATAGCGCAGTGGAGCTGGAAGACCGCGACATCGTTCGCCAGCTCGAAGCCCGCGCCAAAGAACTTGGTTTCAAGCCGCAGGCACAGACGCTGGAAGTACACGGCCTGTGCGCGAACTGCGCAGGCTGAAGCTCTAGCCCCTCTCCCTGCGGGGAGAGAGGGGTAGCGTGCGAACCATTGGTTCGCTGCCCATCGAACGCCCTTGCGCCAGCGCAAGGGCCGGGGTGCGGAGCAGGGGCTGGGGTAAGGGTAAGGCTTCAAGCAGAACTGACCCTTGTAGGAGCGGCGTAAGCCGCGAAGCCGATAGGCCTCGACCGCCCCGGTTACTTCGTTGCGGTCAACGCGCTATCGGCTTCGGATGTTGCAGTGGCTTCGCGGCTTACGCCGCTCCTACAACAGCCCGCTGTGCTTACGGTTTTGGTTTTGCTTCGTAGACCACTTCGCCATCCTTGATGGTCTGCAGCACCTTGATGCTGTGCAATTGGGTGCGCTCGATGCTCAGCGGATTGTCCGACAGCAGCACCAGGTCTGCGCGCTTGCCGACTTCGATCGAGCCCTTGCTGCTTTCCTCGCCGTACTGGCGCGCTGCCCACAAGGTGATCGCCTTCAGCGCGATCATTGGTGATACACGCTGCTCCGGTCCCAGCACGCGGCTGCTGCGGGTCACGCGGTTGACCGTTGCATCCAGCACCCGCATTGAATCGGGGAATACCACCGGCGCATCGTGGTGCGAGGTGAACACCATGCCCGCATCCAGCACCCATTGCGTGGGCGAGATGTTCTCGGCGCGCTCCGGGCCCAGCACCGAATCGCGGTGCCAGTCGCCCCAGTAATAGGTGTGCATCGGGAACAGGGAAGGGAAGATGCCGAGACGCCGCAGTTCGCCGACCTGGTCCTTGCGCAGGGTCTGGCCGTGGATCAGCACGGGGACGAGATGCTTGTCCGGATACTTGGCTTCAGCGGCGGCGACGGCATGGATCAGCTGATCGATGGCGGCATCGCCATTGGCATGTGCCAGCACCTGCCAGCCGTGGCCCCAGGCCTGGGTGATGAGGTCATCGACCTTGGCAGTGGGAAAGGCGGGATAGCCGGCATAGTCCGGTTTTTCGCCATCGGGCACCTTGTAATAAGGCTTGCTCAGCCACGCGGTCTTGCCCTGCGGCGAGCCATCCAGGCTGATCTTCACGCCGCCGATGCGGTAGTGATCAGTGTAGTTCAGGCCATAGAACGGGCCTTGCATGGCTGGGTTCTGCAAGGCCACTTCGATATCCGGGTAGGACACCATGTCGATCTTGAGCTTGCCGGCCTTGGCCGCCATCGGCAGCAGCTGCAAGGTGCCGGCGTCACTCCTGCCGTCCTGGGCGGTGGTGTAGCCGTATTTCATGTACAGCGCCTGGCCGGCTTCGAGCATGGCCAGGGATTGTTCGGCGGTCAGCGCGGGCATCAGCTTGGCCAGTGCGATGTTGTGCGCGCTCTCTTCAAGCACACCGTCAGGCACATTGCTGCCGGGCTCGCGGCGGATCACGCCACCTGATGGGTTGGGCGTGTCGGCGGTGATGCCTGCCATTTCCAGCGCCTTGCTGTTGTAAGCACCGAGATGGCCGGACTGGTGCATCAGGATGATCGGTATATCAGTGGCGATCGCATCCAGATCCTGACGGGTGGGATGGCGCTGTTCGACCAGCTGCGAATCGTCGTAGCCGAAGCCGATCAGCACCTTGTAACCCTCGGGGGTGGTCGGATGCGCGCGGAACTCTCGCATGATCTTCTGCAGTGCGGGGATCGAGTTGCCTTCGCCATCGGGCGCTGGCAGCAGGTTGGCCGAGAGCGCCTGCAGACCGACACCGGAGACGTGGCCGTGGGCATCGATGAAACCCGGCGTCAGCGTATGACCCTGCAGATCGATCTGCTGTGCCTGTGGGCTGAAACGGAGCGCTGCCTTGCGGGTGCCGACAAAGGCGATGCGCCCGTCGCGTACGACGATGGCTTCTACATCGGGGTGGCGGTCATCCACGGTGACGATGGGTCCACCGGAATACAGCGTGTCTGCTGCGTTGGCGGAGGTGGCCGTGAGTGCGGCCAGGACGGAGAGCGCCAGAATCAGTTTCACCGAGGGTTCTCCCGGCTGTGGGCAGGGGTACAGCCTAGCGCAATCGGGTGAAGGCTTTGGCTCCCTCCCTTGCGCAGCAGGGGAGGGTTGGGGAGGGGTTGGCTCTGGGCCGTTCTCGTAGTGCCAGCTTCGCGGCTTACGCCGCTCCCACAAGATGGTCGGTAAGCCCTTGCCGAGCATGGCTCGGCACTACCGCGGTTGCTCCCTCCCTTGCGTAGCAGGGGAGGGTTGGGGAGGGGTTGGGTTTTGCGTAGGCGTTGCTGCTGTGTCCACTTCCACCACCACCGACATGCCTGGGCGCAGGCGTGCGGCCAGTGGCTGATCGGGGTCAATGGCGATGCGGATCGGCAACCGCTGCACCACCTTGGTGAAATTGCCGCTGGCGTTGTCGGGCTTGAGCACCGAGAACTCCGAGCCGGTGGCTGGGGCGATCTGCTCGATGTGGCCGCGCAGCTTCTTGCCCTGGAAGGCATCGACGCTAAATGTCGCGGGCTGGCCGATCGCCATGTTCCAGGTCTGGCCTTCCTTGTAGTTGGCTACTACCCAGAGTGTGTCCGGGACCAGGAACAGCAACTGGCTGCCAGCGGTAACGTACTGCCCAAGCCGAACGGTGGCTTCGGATACCTGGCCATCGCGCGGCGCCTTGATGACGGTGTTGTCGAGGTCGATCTTGGCCAGTTCGAGAGCGGCTTCAGCCATGGAGACCTTCGCTTCCAAGCCCTTGCGCGCGACCTCGGTGGAGGTGAGGGTTTCCTCGGCGATATGGATGGCCGCCTGCGATTGCGCCACGCCGGCAGTCGCCGCCTGCGCGGAGGCGCGCAGCTTGTCGCGGTCGCTATTGGAGACCAGTTGTTGTGCTGCCAGTGCTTCGTAGCGCTGCAATTCGGTGCGGCTGCGTTGCTGCTCCGCCTGCTGCGCCGAGTGGTTTGCACGAGCCGAACTGATCTGCGCGCGGTTTTGTGCCTGGCTCTGGTCGGAGTTGGCCAGCTGCGCGCGTGCATCTTCGAGGGATGCCTGCGCTTGATCCACCTTCTGCCGGTAGATGCGCTCATCGATGCGCAGCAGCGGTTGGCCCTGTTTGACATGCTCGAAGTCGCTGACCAGCACCTCGGTGACATAGCCGTTGACCTGTGGTGCCAGCACGGTCACCTGACCGCGTACATAGGCATCGTCGGTGTGCATGAGCGTGCTGTTGAACGGCCACAGCTGCCAGGCGCGCAGGATCAAGGTCAATCCGACCAGGGCGACGACGATCATCACCACCACCGCCCGGCGACTCGGGCGGTTGTACTTGGATACCGGCGAGGGCGCCGGGGATGGAGTGTTCATTCCGGTCTTGTTGCTCATGTTTCTGCTCGGTTGTCCTGGGCCACGGCGCGGTCACGCCGAATCGCCTGTTTCACGCGGGGATTGCGCAGCGTCACCTCCAGCAGCAGCCAGGTCAGGAAGCAGATCGCGACCCAGCCACTGAAGGCGAATACATCGTTGAAGGCGCGCACATTGGCCTCGCGCTTGGCCGCTGCCGCCAAGGCCGCACTGGCCTGTGCCTTGAGTTGTACCGGGTCGGTGATGACGCGGGCGTAGGCTTGCTGTTGCAGCTGCAGGCGGCGCGCTACCTGCGGATCGGCGGGATTGAGCTGGCTTACCAGCGCGGTGGAATAGATGTGCTCGCGGTGCAGCTGGAAGCTGCTCAGGAAGGCCGAGCCGGCAAGGCTGCCAAAGCTCTGCGTCAGCGACAGGATC
This sequence comes from Stenotrophomonas sp. STEN038, assembly GCF_056759895.1. NCBI lineage: Bacteria > Pseudomonadati > Pseudomonadota > Gammaproteobacteria > Lysobacterales > Lysobacteraceae > Stenotrophomonas > Stenotrophomonas sp. STEN038. The sequence goes on along the minus strand of NZ_JBRRDW010000053.1, from coordinate 22,247 downwards.
ACGATGAAGGACACGATGTGGTCCAGCCCGCGCGCCATCGCCTGGCGTATGCCCATCAGCATCAGCGGGCCCATGAACATGCCGCTGCCCACCGCGGCCAGGAACTGGCTGAGGGCGAGATCCATCGGCCGGTCCATGCTGGTGCGGTGCTGGTCGAGGAAGGCCGCACTGCCGAGCAGGATGATGGACACCAGCAACTGCGGGATCAGCGCCTTCGGCCCGAAGGTCAGCGCACCGGCGGCAATGCCGACCAGCACGCCGATCAGAATCACTCCGAACAGCGGCGCCATCTGGTCCGGGCCCATGCCCAGCGCGCGCATCATCGAGATCATCCCGTAGGACTGCTCATTCGTCAGGAAGCGGATCAGGAACGCACCAACAATGAAGCGCAGCATCACCGGCCCCATCAGCCAGCGCACCTGCAGCAGCGGATTCCGGCGCTGATGCTCGATGCACAGTCCTGTGGTGATCAGCACCACGGCGGCAGCCAAGGCCCAGCCCAGCCACGGTGAGTCGAACCACCAGTGCAGGTAGCCCTGGCTCAGCACCACGACCAGCAGTGCAAGGCCGGGCGCCAGCAGCGCAAAGGTGAGGAAGTCGGTGCGCTCGAAGACCTTGATCTGGATGCCTGGCGGAAGTTTCAGCACCACCACTGCGGCGAACGAGCACAACGCCAGGCCGGCCTCGAACAGATACAGGTTCTGCCATTCGCCGTGGTCCAGCAGGCCGGGCGACAGCAGCCAGGCCAACGGCACCGCCAACTGCGACAAGCCGACGCCGACCACCAGCAGGTTGCCCACGTATTTGCGTGGCAGCGCCTGCAGCATGTACAGCGTGCCCAGCGTGGTGCAGGCGGCACCGGCAAAACCGCTACCGGCGCGTACCAGCAAGGTGGTCGTGTTGTTGCCGACAAACAGGTGCAGCACCGCCAGTGTGGCATAGGTGCCAAGTCCAATCTCGGCGAACAGGCGGATGCCGTATTCCTGGCGGAATTTGAACACCAGCAGGTTGGCGCTTACGTTGACCATCAGATAGGCCGCCACCAACCAGTTGGCCTCGCTGGCCTGCAGCCCCATCTGCCCGGTGATCAACGGCAGGTTGGCGCTGATCAGTGCATTGCCGAGCCCGCCGGTGATTGCCACCAGCGCCGCGACCGCAGCATAGGCCGCGCGCCGGTGCGGCGGATGCCAGGGCATCGAGGCCGAGCCGGGTAGGCTGGGCTTTTCGTGCTCTTCCCAGTCTGGAATAGGCTTGAGGGGCTTCATGTGCGCTCTGCTGCAGCCGGCGCGGACAGGCCGGGACGCAGCAATTCAATCGCACGCCGTGCGAGGGTGGCGCGATCTTCGACGGTGCGGCCGCGCAGGGCGGCACCGAGCATGCCGGAGATCAACGAGATATCCGATAGCTGCAGGTCAGGCCGGCACAGCCCTGCGGCCTTGGCCCGTAGCAGGGCCGGTTCGGACAGGCCGAGAATACGCTCGCGTGCAGCCTTGATCGTAGGTTCGTCCGGGTCCACTGCGCGCCAGTAATCAGCCAACGCAGGCGAATGCACGATGCGCTTGGCCATGCCGATGATCAGCTCGAACAATGCGTCTTCGCGCTCGCCCAGCTCGTCGACGTGTGCTTCGATCTTTTCCACGGTCCGCTGCAGCAGGGCTTCGATCAGCGCGGAGCGGTCAGGGAAGTTGCGGTAGAGCGTTGCCCGGCCCACGCCGGCGCGCGCGACCACCAGGTCGAGTGGAGCGGTGATGCCGTGCTCGCCGAACACGGCGTCGGCCGCATCCAACAGCAAAGCACGACGCACGACGGCATCGGAGCGAATGGAAGTCATGCCTACATGATCCGGACAAAAATGTCCGGTTTCAATGGGCGGCATGGGACGGGTCGTTGCGGCGGCCCGGTTCCGTTCAGCTTGTGGCGAGCTGGCGGCGCAGTGGTGCTTCGCGGATCGGCAGGTTGATCAGCGCTGCTGCAGCGGCCAATGCCATGTCCGCGTACCACATCCAGCTGTAGTCGCCGCCGTACTCCAGTGCCACGCCGCCCAGCCAGGCACCGAAGAACGCGCCGATCTGGTGCGAGAACAGGGTCAGGCCGAACAGGGTGCCCATGTGACGTGGACCGAACAGCTTGCCGACCAGTCCCGCGGTGGGCGGCACCGTCGCCAGCCAGGTGAAGCCCAGTGCGGCGGCGAACACATAGAAGGTCATCGGTGTCGGCGGTGATGCCAGATAGACCGCGATCAGCACCGCGCGGCTGAGGTACATCCAGAACAGCAGCCACTTCATGCGGAAGCGTTCGCCAAGTGCACCGATGATCAGGCTGCCGGCAACATTGAACAGGCCGATCAGGGCAATCGATACCGAGGCCACGTTCGGCGACAACCCGCAAAGCGCGATTTCGCCGGGCAGGTGGGTGACCAGGAAGGCGATATGCACGCCACAGGTGAAGAAGCCCAGATGCAGGCACCAGTAACTGCGGTCACGCAGCGCGCGCTGCAGTTGTGGGCGCAGTGCTTCGCCGTCGTCACTGGCTTCGTTGCGTGGCGCACGCTTGCGCAGCGGCCAGGCCAATGGCAATGACAGCAGCACGATGAAGGCCAACGCATACAACGCCTTGATCCAGCCGAAGGCGCTGAGCAGCAACTGCACCAGCGGCGCAAACAGGAATTGGCCGAGTGAGCCGCCGGCATTGATGATGCCGGCGGCCATCGAGCGCTTCTGCGCGGGAATGCGCCAGGCGGTTGCGCCGATCAGCACCGAGAAACTGCCGGCACCGGCACCGGCTGCCAGCAGCAGGCCGAAGCTGAGGTTCAGCCCCCAAGCGCCGGGCAGCAGGGTTGCCGCGATCAGGCCGACCGCCAGCAGCACGGCGCCGCCTATCAGTACCGGCAGCGGTCCGCGCTGATCGGCCATCGCGCCGAAGAAGGGCTGCACTGCGCCCCAGACGAACTGGCCTATCGCCAATGAAAAGCTGATCTGGGCGATGCCCAACCCGGTCGAAACATGGATGGGGTCGATCAGCAGGCCGCTGGTCTGGCGCACGCCCATGGTCACCATCAGGATGCTGGAGGCGGCCAGTAACAACAGCCAGGGTGTGCGGGTGGGAGCTTGCGCGCTCATGCCGGTTGCTCCTGCTCCAGTGATCGGGTGAGTGTTTCCAGCTGTTGGTTGAGACCAGCGATACGCGCGCTGCCGAACAGGTTTTCGATTTCCTGTTGCGCCTGTTGCCAGAGGGGTAAGGCTTTCTGCAGGCGACGTTTGCCGGCGGCGGTGATGTGCAGCTGGCGCTGGCGGGAGTCCGCACCGGGGGCGGAGCTGAGCAGGCCGGCTTCGAGCAGCGGCTTGAGGTTGCGGGTGAGGGTGGTGCGGTCCATGCCCAGCGCATCGGCGAGTTCGCCCAGCGGACGTGGCTGGCTGGAGCGGCGCAGGATGGAATAGGCGTTGAGGCTTAGGTCGGCGGCGGCCAGATGGCGGTCATACAACTGGGAAACGCGGCGCGTGGCGCGGCGCAGTTGGAAGCAGGTGCAGGGGCTGGAGGTGTCCATCGGCGTGTGGGGCAGGGCGATGACGGGAGTTTATGTGCATATGCACGTAATTGCGAGTGGTGGTTGCTGGCCACGCTGGCGCGTGGCGCGCTTCGCGTTCGCTTTGGCCTTGGCTTTGGTTTGGCTTTGGTTTGGCTTCGGCTTCGGCTTCGGCTTTGGCTTTGGCTGTTGCTGTTGCTGTGGCCGTGGCCGTGGCTTTCCCTTCTCCCGCTTGCGGGGGAAGGTGCCCGGAGGGCGGATGGGGGGGCTTTTGATCTGGCTCTGGCTGTACTTGAGTTTGTTTCAACGCAGATGGTTCTGCATGAAGCAAAAAACCACCTTGCGGTGGTTTTTGTGTGCGCTTGGGTTGTTAAGCGGGAGAGTCTGAAGCGGAAGCGGGACCAACTGCAGAAGCAAAAGCTTGCCCTCACCCCTGCCCCTCTCCCGCAGGCGGGAGAGGGGAAAGCAGGAGCAGGAGCCAAAGCTCAAAGCCAAAGCCAAAGCTCAAAGCCAAAGCTCAAAGCCTGCAGTAGCCTCTTAGAACCAGGCGCGGATACCAAACGCCACGCCACGGCCCGGCAGCGGCGAATAATCCCGCAGCAGCGAGGTATGCGGGCGTGCCTCACGATCGGTCAGGTTGCTGCCATCGAGGAATACTTCGTAGCTGTTGCTGCCATTGCGGTCCCAGCGATACGCCACATGTGCGTCCACCAGCGTGTAACCGGCACTGGCTTCCTCGTTCTCCGCAACATCCTTCTGGCTGCCATAGCGCACGGCACCCAGCGAGGCGCGCCAGCCACCCAGCGACCAGTGGAGGTCTGCACCCACACGGGCCGGGGCGATGCGCGGCAGGTAGCCGCCATTGGCCAACTCGACGTTGTAGTTATGCGCGTGATCGCCATGCGGCACAGCGATGGCGACATTGCGGGTGCCGCTGCCATCCAGTTCGGCCTTCACGTAGTCACCAAAAACGCGCAGGTCCCAGTCGCCTGCGACGTTCTCCAGCATGTGCCAGGTGGCCTCAGCTTCAGCACCCTTGAACGTTGCGTCGTTCTGGGTCCAGGTGCGCACCGGCAGGCCGCCTTCGACCACGCCGGTGTCGGCCAGGTAGATGAAGTCCTTGAACTTGGTCTGGTAGATCGCTGCCTGCAGGTCGAAGCGTTCGTTATGCGCGTGCAGGCCCAGCTCCATGCGACGACCGCGTTCGGTGTCCATGTTGGCGTTGCCGATTTCCAGTGAGCGGGTGGCGATGTGGGCGCCGGCGGCGTACAGCTCTTCGTTGGTCGGTGCACGCTCGGAGGCGTCCACGCCGAAGCGCAGGTCGAAGGTGTCGTTCAAGGCCCAGATGCCGGACGCCGACAGGTTGGTCGCGCCGAAGCTGCGGTTGCGCTGGGCGTCGTTCGGGTCGAGCTTGACCCGGTCGTGGCGCGCACCCAGTTCCAGCTTGAACGGGCCGAACTGCTTTTCCTGCAGCACGAAAGCGCCAATGGTGTCGGTGGTGGTGCCAGGCACGAAGGCTTCCTCGCCGGTGGCGCCGAAATCGCTGCTGCCGAACTGCACGCCGAAGGCGCCGTCCCAGCCGGCCAGCGGCTGCTGCACGGCTTCCACGCGGCCTTCAAAGCCCTTGTTGGTGAAGCGGGTGGACGGTGTGCCGGCTTCCAGCTCGGTGTGCTCGTAATCGGTATAGCCGCCGCGCACGGTCAGACTCTTCAGGAACGAGGTCGGGTTGTACAGGCCACCCTTCAGGTCGAAGCGGTTCTGCACCATGTCGATGCGTACATCGTGCTCATCGCCTTCCTCGCCGTGGTCGTGGTCGTGATCGTCATGGTCGTGGCCATGATCATCGTCGGCATGCACGTGGGCACCGTTGGGGATGCCATAGTTGCTCCGGTACGTGCCCAGCGATGCGCCGAGGAAGCCGCCTTCGCCAAACCAGGTGGCGCCGACGCCGCCGGCGCGGGTGCGCACCGAGCTGTTGTCCAGGCGGCCGCGGGTGCCGGCGTCTTCGTCGTGGGCATCGTGATCGTCATGGCCGTCTGCATCCAATGCGTGCGGGGCGATGGCATAGCCGGGGATGCGGTAGTCATCGCCATTGCGGATCAGGCCGTCGACATGCAGGACCAGGTTGTCGCCGCTGACGCCGTCCAGGCGGAACATGCCACTGCGCTCCTGGTTGACCGAGTTGCCGCGCAGCTCAGCACGGCCGCTGATTGGGCGGTCCGGTACCTCGCTGGCAATGCGGCCATCGACCACGTTCACTGCGCCACCGATTGCGCCGCTGCCGAACAGCAAGGTGGCCGGGCCCTTCAATACCTCGATCTGGTCAGCCAGGAAGGGCTCGATGGCAGAGGCGTGGTCGGCGCTGACGGTGGAGGCGTCCATGTTGCCGACGCCATTGGACACCACCGCCACGCGCGGGCCTTCCTGGCCGCGGATGATTGGACGGCCGACGCCCGGACCGAAGAAGGTGCTCTGCACGCCGGGCAGCTTGGCCACGGTGTCGCCCAAGGTGCCGGATTTGTGTTCGTCCAGATCGGTGCCGGCCAAGACCTCGACCGGGCGTGCCAGCGACTCCGCAGAGCCCTGCAGCGGTGAAGCGGTGACCTTTACTGCGGTCAGTTCGGTGAGGTGATGGCTCTGCCCAGCGTCGTCATCTGCGGCACTGGCGACGGCGGGGAGGGCGGCGGCAAGGGCGAGGAACAGCAGGTGGTGCCGGGTGTGACGGGGGAAGGGCATGAGGATTCCTTTGTTACTGTGTATCACTGGGGTGGCAATCTGAACCGGAGGCGGCAGGGGGCTGGCGCAGGCGGCTAGGGCGGGGAGGACAATAATGTTATATTATTCCATAACGTTCTGCCGCCCCTGCTGGAAGTCATGCCCACCCAACCCAACGGACTACGCAAATTCCTCGATCGCTTTGGCGCCACCGGGTCCCTGATCTGTGCGGTGCATTGCGCGGTGTTGCCGGCCTTGCTGGCGGTGGCGCCGGCGCTGGGGCTCTCGTTCTGGCTCAGTGACGGGGTGGAAGCCAGCATCGTGATCTTCGTTACCGTGCTGGGCCTATTCAGTCTGATCTGGGGCTATATGCGCCATCGCGCGCTGATGGCCTTGTTGCTGCTGGTGCCGGGCCTGCTGTTGCTGTGGGCTGGTCTGCTGCACCCGGAGCTGCATCATTCGCGGGTTCCCCACGCGGTGGTGATGACCTTGGGCGGCGTGCTGGTGGGCTTGGCACATGTAGTCAACCTGCGCTTGAACCACGTGCATGTACACGACGCCAGCTGCGCACATTGAGGGGCGCATGGTAGGCTTCCTGTCCATGCGCGAGGGCGCTTGTTGTGGCCTCGCCAAACCCGTGCTTGCACGGGGTAACTGATTACAAACCAAGGAGTTGACGACATGGGTAAGGGTGACCGTAAGACCGCCAAGGGCAAGCGCTACAACGCCAGCTATGGCAATTCGCGCTCGCACGTGAGCAAGGTGGCCGTGGGCGCTGCTGCGCCGGTCGCCAAGAAGACCGTCACCAAGGCTGCCGCCAAGAAGGCTGTTGCCAAGAAGACCGTCGCCAAGGCCGGCTGATCCAGCCAGGCAGTGGTTACAGAAAAGCGGCGCATTGCGCCGCTTTTTTTTGCCTGCAGTGTGCGGGGTCTTGTGGCCAGGTTCCCGAGTGCGCTGCGCTTACCCGGGCGGGCTCACTTCGATTGGCGTAGCGCCTGGTCCAGTGCGTGCGGGTCGCCATCGTTGGGCTGGGCCGGGATGCCGATCAGGCGGGTAAGCAACGGATAGACGTCAACGTTGTCGAAGGCAGTGAGCTGCTTGCCCTGCACGAAGGCCGGGCCCCGCGCGACGAATACCGCCTGCATCGACGGTAGCGCAGGGTCGTAGCCATGCGAGCCGCGATCACCCGGTGGGCGCTTGGCGATGCTGTCGCGGGGAAGCGCATCCCAGCCTTCCTGCATCTGGCAGATGATCGCCGGTATGCGCGGGTTGCTGCCGTAATGCCAGCGCGGCGGCAGCTGCGCCTTGTTCCAGCACTGGTAATGCGCGTGCTCGCCGAGCAGCGCTTTCTCTGCATCGGCCTGCTTGCCCGGCAGCGGTGCGAAGCCTACCGACTGACCCACCGACACTACCTTGGCGATATCCGCCGACACCATGTCTTCGATGGCCACCGCATTGCCGAACTTGACCGTTGCCATGCCGTGATCGGAAACCACAATCACATTGGTGTGGTCGAGCAGGCCGTCGCGGCGCATGCCGTCGACCAACTGGCCGACGGCGGCATCGACCTGTTGCAGTGCGGTCCTGTATTCAGGCGAATCCGGGCCGTGGCCATGGCCGGCCTTGTCGACCTGTTCCATATAGGTGGCAACGAAGCGCGGCTTGATCGCGTCCGGTGCGCCGTGCAGCCAGGCCAATACCTGATCCATACGCTCGGACAGCGGCACGCTTTCGTCGTACATGCGCCATTGATTGGCATGTAGTCCGCGCACCGGTGCTTCGCTGCCCGGCCACGACCAGGTAGCGCTCTTCAGCCCGGCCTTGCGCACGCTGACCCAGATCGGCTCGCCGCCATCCCACCACGCTGCGTTCTGCACGGCGGCGCGGTCGCTGACCTTGAAGTCACCGAGCGCATCGGCGCTCATCGCGTTGTGCACCAGACCGTGATGGTCCGGGCGCAGGCCGGTGACCAGTGTGTAGTGGTTTGGAAAGGTAAGTGAAGGGTAGGACGGACGCATGCCGACGCTGCGCACGCCTTCACGGGCCAGACGCATCAGGTTGGGACTGTCGGCTTCGCTGAGTTTGTCCGCGCGCAGGCCGTCGATGGAAATCATCAATACGGTGGGCGGTGCTTCCGGAGCGGTAGTGGGCGAGGAAGGCGTGGTGGCGCAGGCGGCAAGCAGTGCGCAGGCCAATGCAGTGGCCGAAATGCGTAGGAAAGTCATGCCGCCATGATAGGCCGGGCCGGTGACCGTACAAATACAACCTTGGCCATGTTGCCCGTGGAGGGGCTCGAGCAGCCCGGGTAAGCAAAGTGCAGCTGGGGACCCCGCACGCTCAGGCAAACAGGTCCGCCACGCGCTCACCCTCGCTGGGCACGCCCTCCAGCTTCAACAACGCCGCCTTGGTCGGCAACCCACCACCGAAGCCTGTCAGTGCGCCGTTGTTGCCGATCACCCGATGGCAGGGCAGCACGATTGGCAAAGGATTGCGGCCGTTGGCAGCACCGACTGCACGGGTAGCTGTCGGCCGGCCGATACGCTCGGCCAGTTGCCGGTAGCTCCAGGTCGCGCCGAAGGGGATCTGCGCCAGCGTGTGCCAGACATGCAGCTGGAACTCGGTGCCGACCGGCGCAAGCTCCAGCTGGAACTCGTGGCGCTCACCCCGCAGATACTCCAGTAACTGTCGGCGTGGCTCGGCGACCGCATCCGGGTCGCGCTGCCAGTGTTCGCGACCCTTGGCGTCGTGGCGGTTTTCGGCGAACAGGATGTGGCGTACGCCGACCTGGTCGACGGCGACGGTCAGTGCACCGATGGGGCTGTCGAAACGGTCGTAATAGAGGGTGTTCATGCGCTGGCCTCCGTAGCTGCCTTGGAATTCTTTCTTTCGGTCGGCACTGCCAGATGCCACAGATGCAGCACCGCATAGGCGCGCCATGGCCGCCAGAGTTGCGAGCGACGCTCGGTTTCGCGTTCACTCAGGCGCTGGCCTTCGCCAAGCACCTGCTGCAATACCAGATCACCTGCTGGGAAGGCATCGGGCAATCCCATCGCCCGCAATGCCATGTAATGCGCGGTCCACGGGCCGATGCCGGGCAGGGCTGTGGCTTTCTGCACGAAGCTTTCCAGCGTCTGCGCACGGCTGAAATCCAAGCGTTGCTCGGCGCAGGCGCGGGCAATCGCACGCAGGGTGGCAGCACGGGTGCGCGGCAAACCGATGCTCTCCAGCGGCGCCTCGACCAGGGTTGCCGGTGCCGGGAACTGCCGGTCCAGGCCCTCGGGCATGCCGGGCAGGTGCTCGCCGAAGCGGTCGACCAGGCGCCGCGCCAGTGTGGTTGCCGCAGCGACGCTGACCTGCTGGCCGAGTACGGCGCGCGCTGCGACTTCAAAGCCGTCCCAGCCACCGGGAATACGCAGGCCTGGCCGCTCGGCGATGCCGCGTGCGAGCAGGGGTTCCTGGCCAAGGGTGGCATGCACGGTGCGCAGGTCGGCATCCAGGTCGAAGACGCGGCGGACTTTGGCGACGATGGCGGGAATCGCGCGTGGATCGGTGGTACCCAGTTGCAGGCGCAGTTCCGGCCGCTTGGTGTCGGCAGTGACCCGGATCAGGCTGGCCACACCATTGGCCACGACCACGCGTTGATAGCTGTGCTCGTCGATGCACTCGATGCCCGGCAACGAGCGGCGGCGCAGGAAGGCCAGCATCAAGGGGAAGTCCAGCGGCGGCCGATAGGCCAGTCGCAGCACCGGCTCACCACCTGCCACTGCGCCATGTTGCTTGCGCAGCGCGCTTGGCGGCATGCCGCAGCCTTCGAGGAAGGCGCTGTTGAAACGACGCAGGCTGTTGAAGCCGGCCGCCAGTGCAACCTGGGTTACCGGCAGCGCGGTTTCGGTCAGCAGCTGCTTGGCCAGCAACAGGCGACGGGTGGTGTGCAGCTGTGCCGGCGTCGCCCCAAGTTTGGCGACGAACAGCCGTTGCAGTTGGCGCGCGCTGACGCCCATTGCGTCGGCCAGAGCGCTGGCCGGCTGCTCCTGCAGGATGCCTTCGTTGAGTAAGGCCAGTGCCTGATGCAGGGTCTGGTCGTGCAGCAGATTGGCATCATCCGGTGATAGCTCGGGCCGGCAGCGCAGGCAGGGACGGTAGCCGGCGGCGCTGGCGGCAGCTGCGCTGGGGTAGTAACTGACGTTCTCGGGCTTGGGCGGCGGTGCCGGGCAAACCGGCCGGCAATAGATGCCGGTACTGCGCACGGCAGTGAAGAACAGGCCGTCAAAGCGCGCATCGCGGGCCAGACGGGCTTGTTCGCACTGCACATGGGCGGGCATCAGGAGGTTCTGCATGGCCCCAGTCTAGGCGCGATGGGGCTCGGCTACTGGCCATTTTCGGACATCAATGCGCGCGACGCTGTGTTGATTCATTGGGCGTTGCAGCAAGGAGGGTGTTGCGCACTAGACTGTCCACCTTCCCGGCGTGGCTGCGCCGTAGTACGGACCTGATTGCTCTCCATGTTGCCCAAGTTCTGGTGGTCGCCGTTGTTGTGCATCGGGCTGTTGGCCTGCAATCCGCAGACCGGCGAGAAAAAGCCTGTGGCCGATCCTGCTGCCACGCTGGCTGCCGATGGCGATCACATGGTGTCGATCAACGCCGCCGATGCACCGGCCCCGCCGGCGCCGGTGCTGCCGGCCAAGGACAAGCCCTGGCCCGAGCTGCTGCTGGAGAACGGCAAGGCCTGGGTCAGCTGCGGCACCGACTATGCCGGCGAGAACGGCGATGGCACCGAGCTGACCGCGTTTGACCGCGCCAGCATGGATGCCGCTCTGGAGCCCTGCAAAGAGCGCGGCCTGCTGCGGGTGCGTTATGCCGGGAAGATCAATCCTTCGTTCGCGGCGATGGTGACGCGTCTGGCGGTCGTGGCCGACGCGATGAAGATCAGCCGGCGCATCCTCGATCTGGATTCCAGCGGCGGCCAGGTGGAAGCGGCCATCGTTGCCGGTGACAGCATCGGCGAGTCGGGCTGGACCATCTGGGTGCGCGAAGGTTCGGTCTGCCACAGCGCCTGCGTGTTCGTGTTGGCGGCCGGTGACAATCGGCTGATCTCGGGCAAGGTTGGCATCCACCGCATGATGCGGATCAGTTCCAGTGCCAGTTCGCGCGCGGAGTTGAACAAGGAGCTGCATGAGGTCTACGACAACGTGAAGGACTACCTGCAACGCAACGGCGTGGCGGTGGGCGTGGCCGACCTGATGATGACCGTGCCAAACCGCAGCCTGCGGGTGCTGACCAACGAAGAGCTCAAGCAGTACGGGCTGGACGGCACCAATGCGGTGCAGGATGACCTGGAGCGGATCAAGCAGATGCGCAAGTGCGGTGATGACTTCGTTCGCCGCAAGGACTCCTTCCTGATCGCCTTCGACCGTGAGTGCAAGGTGGAAGGTGCCGATCTGGAAGCGGTGAACCGTTGCGGCCAGGCTTTGAAGGAGCAGTTCGGTTTCCCGGATGAGGTCTGTCCGGAGGAAAGCCCGTTGTCGGAAATCGACACCGCCATGCTGGAGCCGATGCCGACCGCCATCCCTACCGGTGCCGCGGAGGCGGTAGTGGCGCCTGCTGCGGCGGCCGCGCCAGCCGTCAGTGCGCAGGTGAGTGCGTCGGCTACACGAAAGTGAACAAGTGAAAGGGTGCAGAAGGTCGCAAACCGTGATTGGATCGGCATTCCGTTCAACTGAAAGCGTCATGGAGAGAGCTATGCGACCCAGTTGTTTGTTGATGGTGTTGTCTTTGGCCGTACCTGCTACAGGCGCTTTCGCGCAGACACCGGCTGCGGCCCCAGCGCCAGCGCGGGCTGCTACCCCGGCCGCGCCCGCACCGGTATCGGCAGCCGCACGGCCGGCACCAGCGCTCAGCGCCGCGCAGCAGGCGCAGGTGGCCAAACAGGATGCGGAAATGACTGCCGCGGCGCAGCGTGTGGCGCAGCTGGTGGACGGCCAACAGGCGGCCTCGGTGTGGGACGGTGCCTCGGCGGTCGCGCGCAAGGCGGTGACCCGTGATGTGTTCGCCAACAACGTCAATGCTGATCGCGCCAAGCTGGGCGCGCTGGTATCGCGTGGCAAGCCATCGATCACCCGCGTGCAATACCCGGCCGGCGCCTCGGTGCCGGAAGGCATCTACTTGAACGTCAGCTTCCCCACGCGATTTGCCAACAATGCGCAGCCGGTGCGCGAGCTGGTCTCGTTCCGTCTGGATGAGGACAAGGTGTGGCGCGCCTCCGGCTATAGCGTGCGCGCGGCCTCGGCCAACTAAGCGCCATCACACCGCCGGCATCGGACAACGGGCGCCACACGGCGCCCGTTGTGTTTGCGCGCTGATTGCCGGGTAGCTGATCTGGATCAATGAATCCTTACACCGGCCTGCTTACCCTGCCTGCGATAGGCATAACGGAGTGGCACATGCGCAAGGTGGACGTGGTGGTGGTGGGCGCCGGCCCGGCCGGCTTGAGTCTGGCCCGCAGTCTGGCCGGTAGTGGTCTGTCGCTGGCGCTGGTCGAGCAGCAACCGTTGGCAGCGCTGGCCGAGCCGGCCTTCGATGGCCGCGAGATCGCGCTGACCCACGCCTCGCGGCAGATCATGCGCAGCATGGGCCTGTGGCAGCGCATCGATCCTGCGGATATCTCGCCGCTGCGCAGTGCCAAAGTAATGAATGGCAGCTCGCCGTTCGCGCTGGGTTTCGCCGCGCAGGGCGAGGGCGTGGATGAGCTGGGATGGCTGGTTCCCAATCACCTGATCCGGCGTGCGGCCTGGGAGGCGGTGCAGGGCCAGGCGGGGCTGGAGCTGCTGGATGGGCGCTCGGTTACTGCAATCGATGCTGGTGAGGCGTACAGCACGGTCGGTTTGAGTGACGGCAGTCAGCTGCGCGCGCGGTTGGTTGTGGCCGCCGACAGCCGCTTCTCGGCGACCCGGCGGATGATGGGTATCGGCGCGCAGATGCGTGACTTCGGCAAGTCCATGCTGGTCTGCAGGATGCAGTGCGAGCGGCCGCATGAGCAGGCAGCCTGGGAGTGGTTCGGCTACGAACGAACCTTGGCGATGCTGCCCTTGCCGGGCAATCAGGCATCGGCAGTGATCACCATGCCGCCGCAGCAGCTGCAGCAGTTGCTGGCGCTGGAGGAGGCTGACTTCGGCCGCACAGTCAGCGGCTTCTTCGAACATCGCCTGGGCGCGATGACCCCGGTGGGGACGCGTCACGCCTACCCCTTGGTAGGGGTGTATGCGCACCGTTTTGTCGGCAAGCGGTATGCATTGATCGGCGATGCCGCGGTAGGCATGCATCCGGTTACCGCACACGGCTTCAATTTTGGCCTGCACAGCCAGCAACGGCTGGCGAAGCTGTTGTTGGAGGCGGTTCGTGGCGGCGGCGATATCGGTGCGGACGGGCTGCTGGCCAGTTACCAGCGCGGTCACCGGCTGGCGACGCGGCCGCTGTACGAGGCCACCAACGCCATTGCCGGGCTCTATAACGACAGCCGGCTGCCGGCCCGCCTGCTGCGCGGCGCGGCGTTGCGGGCCGCGCAGGGCGTGGTTCCGTTCAGGAAGTTGATTGCCGGGCATCTGACCCAGGCGCGGGTGTAGCAGGGGGCTCGCGGGTTTGCCGGATTGTGGGAGCGGCGTAAGCCGCGAAGCCGGTGCAGGTGGCAGGCGAGGGTGCGATGCCGGACAGGGCGTGAGCTTCGCGGCTTACGCCGCTTCCACAAACACTGCAGTGCTGACGGGGCGCGGGGAAGGCTCCTGCCGAGCATGGCTCGGCACTACATCACTCGTCTTCGTCTTCGTCGTCTTCTTCGGCGCGATTCGGGTCCGGATCGGCGAGCACGTTGATGCAGACATCGCCCAGTACCACCTGCTGGCCGCCGCGGATCTTGCAGGCTTTGCGCAGCTCCACCACGCCATCCACGGTGACCTGGCCGTCGGCAATGATCATTTTTGCCTCGCCGCCGCTGGTGACCAGGTCGGCCAGTTTCAGCAGCTGCTTCAGTTCCACGTAATCGCGGTCAAGTTCAAATTCGATGGTCTGCATGGTGTTCACGGATAAAAACGAGTGGTATTGTGCGTCATCGGCGACCCGTGCGGGTGCTCCAACAGGGGCCAAGCGGCGGCCGGTTGTGTTCGTAAGCTGAACGCAAATCAAGCCATGCGCGACAGCTGAGCTGTTTAGAGCGCACAATATGCGTCTTTTCGCCCGCCCGTTCGCGGCGGTGCCCCCGGAGTTACCATGTCCCAAGATACCCCCGCGCCGCTGCTGTTTGCAGATCTCGGCCTATCCGAGCCTGTGATGAAGGCAGTGGCCGAAGTCGGTTACGAGACCCCGTCGCCGATCCAGGCTGCCACCATTCCGGCAATGCTGGAAGGCCGCGACGTGCTCGGCCAGGCGCAGACCGGCACCGGCAAGACCGGCGCCTTCGCGCTGCCGGTGCTGTCCAACATCAATCTTTCCGCCACCAAGCCGCAGGTGCTGGTGCTGGCACCGACCCGCGAGCTGGCCATCCAGGTCGCCGAGGCGTTCCAGACCTATTCGGCATCGATGCCGGGCTTCCGCGTGCTGCCGGTGTACGGCGGCCAGCCCTATGCCCAGCAGCTGCAGGCCCTGCGCCGTGGCGTGCACGTTGTGGTCGGCACCCCGGGTCGCGTGATCGATCACCTCGATCGTGGCACCCTGGATCTGTCCGAGCTGAAGACGCTGGTGCTCGACGAAGCCGACGAAATGCTGCGCATGGGCTTCATCGACGACGTCGAAGCCGTGCTGAAGAAGCTGCCGGAAACCCGTCAGGTCGCGCTGTTCTCGGCCACCATGCCGCAGCAGATCCGTCGCATCGCGCAGACCTACCTGCGTGAGCCGGTGGAAGTCACCATCGCTTCCAAGACCACCACCTCGGCCAATATCCGCCAGCGTTACTGGTGGGTGGCTGGCATGCACAAGCTGGACGCGTTGACCCGCATCCTGGAAGTCGAAACCTTCGACGCGATGATCATCTTCGCGCGTACCAAGGCCGGCACCGAGGAGCTCGCCACCAAGCTGCAGGCGCGTGGCCTGGCCGCTGCCGCCATCAATGGCGACATGCAACAGGCGCAGCGTGAGCGCACCATCGCCATGCTGAAGGAAGGCAAGCTGGACATCCTGGTTGCCACCGACGTGGCTGCCCGCGGTCTGGACGTGGAGCGCATCAGCCACGTGCTGAATTACGACATCCCGTACGACACCGAAAGCTACGTGCACCGCATCGGCCGTACCGGCCGTGCTGGCCGCAGCGGTGAGGCGATCCTGTTCGTCACCCCGCGCGAGAAGGGCATGCTGCGCCAGATCGAGCGTGCTACCCGCCAGCCGATCGAAGAAATGCAGCTGCCGAGCGTGGATGCGGTCAACGACCACCGCGTGACCAAGTTCATGGACCGCATCAGCCAGACCCTGGCTGCCGGCGATATGGATTTCTACCGCGACCTGCTGCAGCGTTACGAAGGCGAGCACAACGTGCCGGCCATCGATATCGCTGCTGCACTGGCCAAGCTGCTGCAGGGTGATTCGCCGTTCCTGCTGACCCCGCCGGTGCGTGAGCGCCGCGAGCAGTCGTTCGAACGTAGCGAGCGTCCGTCGCGTGACGGTGGCTTCCATCGCCGTGACGAGCGTAGCGACCGTGGCGATCGCCCGGCCCGTTTCGAACCGCGCTTCGAGCGTGCACCGCGCCAGGATGATGGCGAGCGCGCACCGCGCCCGCCGCGTGGCGAAGGTGATTTCGAGTCGCGTCCGCGTCGCGAAATGCCGCCGCGCAGCGCGCCGGAGTTCGGCATGGAGACCTACCGCATTGAAGTCGGTCATACCCATGGCGTGAAGCCGGCAAATATCGTTGGCGCCATCGCCAACGAAGCCGGTCTGGAAAGCCGTTTCATCGGCCGTATCGACATCCACGACGGTCACTCGGTGCTGGATCTGCCGGCAGACATGCCGAGCGACGTGCTGCAGCACCTGAAGAAGGTGTGGGTGTCGGGCCAGCAGTTGCAGATGCGCAAGGTCGAGGCAGGCGAAGACCACGGTGCCGCTGCACCGTCGTTCAAGCCGCGCTTCGACAAGGGCGACGGCAAGCCGGGCGGCCCGCGTCCGGGTGGCCCGCGCGGGCCGCGTCCGGGTGGTCCGGGTGGTTCGCGTCCGGGTGGCTTCAAGCCGCGCGGCCCGCGCAACTACTGATCCAGGTAGTCCGATGCTTTACCAGACAACCCCGGCAATGCCGGGGTTGTCTGTTTCTGACCGTTTGTCGGCCTACCAGGACCGGATGGGACGACAAGTTCAACCCGCGACCGTCTTCACGTACTGCTCGCGTCGGGTTATTGCGATAATGCTGCTTATCCGCGTCGGGGAACGCGAGAGGGAGGCTCATGGCAGAAGGGGGAGGGGCAGATGCTGGCAAGGTCAGGCGTAAGTGGGCCATGCTCCTGCTGCTGTCGACGTTCTTTGCATTGTGGCCGTTGCTGGGTGCAGCCCAGCCGCTGCAGGTAGACCGTGACTTCCTGATTGCCGGCGGCGCAACGGCTGAACAGGCGCCCTTGCGTGCCTGCAGCGCCGAAGCCTTGGCGCGGATGCGCCCTGCCATTGAAATTGCTGCGCCCGCAGGCGGTTGGTCCGGTGCACCGCAAGGCGTGGGTGTGTTCAACGTGTTTGCGGGTGAGGTGATGATTTTCCATGGTGACCGGCAGGTCTGCGGTGATATGCAGGATGCGCGCACCCGCGACTCGCGCTTCCGTGCCGGCGTAGGTCTTGTGGTTGTGCCCAAGCAGGGCACGGTCGAGCCGATCCGGGTGGCCTGGGAGTCGCCGCTGAAGCCGCGCTGGATTCCCACCGTGCACCTCGCCGCCCCCAGCCCGCTGCAGCAGCAGGACACCCTGCGGCTGGTGGTGCGTACCGCATGCGTGGCGATTGCGCTGGCCTTGGCTTTGTCTGCGTTGATGGGGTTTGCCACCACGCGCGGGCGTGATTTCCTGATCTACACCTTGGTCTGCGGGCTATTGGTGGTGTGGCAGGCGGTGTTGAGCGGACTCAGTGGCTATCCCGAGCCGTGGCTGCCGGTGGACGGTCACGCGCCAGTATGGATGGTGTCGGTGTCAGCGCTCAGCTACGCGGTGATGGGCTGGGTGCTGTGGCGGATGTGCGGTGGCCGTCGTGTGCTGCGGGGCTCGCGGCCCTGGATGCTGGGGCTGATGGTGGTGCTGGCGCTGGTCGCGCTGGCTGCCCCGTTCATGTCCTGGCCGCTGTTGGCGTGGATGGCGGTAGCGCTGGATGACCTGTTCACGCTGATCTGCCTGACCTCGGTAGGCATCGCCATCGTCGCCTTGCGACGTCGTAACTTCCAGGCGCTGGATGGGCTGGTGGCGGTGATCCCGCTGTTGGTGATGGCGCTGGCGGACCTGATGGACAATCGCCTGCTGGTGGAATTCCGGGTCGAGGCGATCCAGGTCTCGGTGACCTGGTTCCTGATGATGGCGGCTTACTCGCTCAATCGCAGCCTCAGCCAGCTGCGCCAGCAGCGTGACGAGATGCGTGAGCTCGCCGATACCGATACCTTGACCGGCCTGCCAAATCGCCGCGCTGGCCTGCGTCAGCTGGACCACTATCTGCGCGAGGCCAAGGCTGCCGGCTTGCCGCTGTCGATCGGTTTCCTGGACATCGATCTGTTCAAGCAGATCAATGACAATTACGGCCACGACGGCGGCGACGAGGTGTTGATATCGGTGGCCGGCACCTTGTTGGCTGGCGTACGCAGCCGCAGCGACGTGATCCGCATGGGCGGCGAAGAATTCCTGATCCTGCTGCCGGGAATCGGCGCCGATGCGGCACGGCCGCGGCTGGAACAGCTGCGTGAAAAGCTCACCGTGCAGGCGCGTGGGCTCAAGCATGAGGGCCTGGTGGTTACCGCAAGTATTGGTCTTGCCGAGCTGCAGTACCGCGACAATGACGTCGCCGGGCTGCTGCGGCGGGCCGACAATGCCATGTACCAGGCCAAGCGCAGCGGCCGCGACCAGGTGGTGGACGCACGCGATATTCAGGAAGTGCCCTGAACGAGCAATCCTGCCGTGCTGTTCCGGCCGCGGGCGATGGCGGATAATTCGCCGATGACAATTCGAATCAACAAGCACATTGCCGAAACCGGCTTCTGTTCGCGCCGTGAGGCCGACCGCCTGCTGTCTGCCCGTCGCGTTACCGTCAACGGCATCGTCGCCGGAACCGGTGCGGTCGTGGGCGAGGGCGACGAGGTCAAGGTTGACGGCCAGCCGCTGCGCGCCCGTGCGGTGCAGAAGAGTACCGGCCGCCGTCATGTCTATATCGTGCTGAACAAGCCGGTAGGCATCACCTGCACCACCGAGAGCGCGGTGAAGGACAACATCATCGAGTTCGTCGGCCACGAACAGCGCATCTTCCCGATCGGCCGCCTGGACAAGGATTCGGAAGGGCTGATCCTGCTGACCAGCAACGGTGACATCGTCAACCAGATCCTGCGTGCCGAAAACGGCCATCAGAAAGAGTATCTGGTGGCGGTCAACAAGCCGGTCACTGACGAATTCCTGCGTGGCATGGCCCGTGGCGTACGCATCCGCAACGAGACCACGCTGCCATGCCGCACCAGCCGCATCGGCAAGTACGGCTTCCGCATCATCCTGGAGCAGGGCTTGAACCGGCAGATCCGCCTGATGGCCTCAGAGTTCGGTTACCGGGTCAACCAGCTGCGCCGGGTGCGCATCGACAACGTCAAGATCGGTGCGCTCAAGCCGGGCCAATGGCGCAACCTGAGCGAGCAGGAACTGCACGGCCTGTTGCCGCAACAGCAGCAGTGGTGAACTGTGACACGCTCACCGCGCCTTGCGCGGTGAGCCGCTAGACTCTGCAGCGCCTCCATCCTGCCGCTTTGGACCCGTGCATGATCAAGCCCGCATTGCCTGCCAATGAAGCCGAACGTATTGCCGCGCTGCAGCGCTACCGGGTGCTGGATACCGCACGCGAGCAGGAGTTCGATGATCTGGTGACCATCGCCCGCACCATCTGCGGCACGCCGATGGGGGCGGTGACCCTGATTGATCGCGACCGCCAATGGTTCAAGGCCCTGCAGGGCCTGGACGGTGAGCAGACCCCGCGTGACGAAGCCTTCTGCGCCCACACCATCCTCAGGCCGCAGGAGCTGACCGTGGTGGCCGATGCGCGCCAGGATCAGCGTTTCAGCGGCAACCCGTCGGTGTTGGGCGATCCGCATATCCGCTTCTATGCCGGCGCGCCGCTGCTCAGCAGTGATGGCTACGCACTGGGTTCGCTGTGCGTGTTCGATTCAGTGCCGGCCCAGTTGGGTACCCCGCAGGCCGAGGCGTTGCGTGCGCTGTCGCGGCAGGTCAGCCGGATGATGGAGATGCGCTTGCTGCGGATTGAGATCGATCATCACCAGGCCGAGCACGATTGGTACGAGGCGCATCTGCTCGAGTACTACCAGCAATTGGAGCAGCTCAATCTGGAGCTGTCCGAGCAGACCCGTACTGATCCGCTGACCGGCTTACCCAATCGCCGCGCTCTGTCTGCTGCGCTATCGGAAGCGATTGGACGCGCAGGTGGGGTGCCGCCGGCGGTAGCCATCGTCGATATCGACCACTTCAAGCTGGTCAACGACATCCATGGCCACAACGAAGGTGATCGGGTACTCGTCGAGCTGTCCAGCGTGCTGAAGTCGCAGTTCGCCGCGCGCGGCATGGCTGCGCGCTATGGCGGCGAGGAGTTCGTGATCCTGATGCCGGACACGCCGCTGCAACAGGCCGAGCTGCAATGCGAATACCTGCGCGAATCGGTGGGACTGCTGCCGATCGGCCTGCCGATTTCAGTCAGCATCGGCTTGGCCGTGCACCACGCCGGTGAAGCCCCGGGCGAAACCCTGCGCCGTGCCGATGCTGCGCTCTATCAGGCCAAGGCCGAGGGGCGTGACCGTGTGGTGGTAGCGAGCTGAGTCGGGCTACGCCATCAACAGCCGATCAGGCCGAGCCGGTGCTTGCCGTAGCCGGCCGCAGGCGGTTCAACAGCGGATGCAGGAACACGCCACCGAGAATGATCGCCACGCCCAGATAGAACTGCGGCGTCAGCTCATGCTGTTCGCCGAGGAACAGCATCGCCAGCACGATCGCGTAGACCGGCTCCAGGTTGGTTACCAACTGCGTGGTGTAGGCACTCAAGTGCCTTAGTGCGACCAGTGCCAAGGCAAACGGCAGCAGCGTGCACAGGCCGGACAGGGCCAGCAGCAACAGGCCGTCGTGCAGGTCGGGTATCACCCACAGGTCACTGGCCAGCGCCGGCAGCAACAGTGGCATGACGGGCGCCAGCAGTGTCAGGGTCAAGGTGCCTGCACCCAGTTCCACAGCAGTGACGGTCAGCGGATCGGCGTGGCCGACCATGCGCTTGTTGAGCGAGCCAAACAGCGCCACCAGCAATGCGGACGCGGCACCGACCGCCACGCCCAGACGCATGCCATCAGGTACGCCGCCAACCACCAGCGCGACACCTGGCAGCACCACCACACCCAGCGCCAATTCGCGCATCTGGAACGGACGGCGCGCGATCCACGGTTCGATGATGGCGGTGAATACGGGCGCCAGTGCGATGCAGGTCGCGGCAACCGAGGCATTGGCCAGCTTCACCGCGCCATAGAAGGTGAGCCAGTGCAGCGCTACCAGTGCACCGATACCGGCATAGCCCAGCACCAAACGCAGGTTCAGGCCCGACAGGCCGCGCCACACGCGTGGCAGCAGCGCCAGCATCGCCACCACCAGCAACATGCGCCACCACACCAGTGGCAGCGCAGGCAGGGTGATCAATTTGCCAAGAATGGCGGTGATGCCCCATAGCAAAACGCAGAAGTGGATCTGCAACAGGGCTTTGCGGGTGTCGTCGGTAGGCATCGGCCTATTGTCGCCGATGCGGGTTGGGAGCGCCGTGCTGCCTGCTTCAGTTTCTGTCGATCAAGCGCTGCAGTTCGCGTGCTGCCGACGGGTTGCGGTGCTTGGCGGCGCTGATGAAGTAGAGGAAAACCTCACGCGGCGCGGCGGCCGCCAACGGCGCGGCCAGATGCGGCAGCTCGGCCACGACTTCGCCCTGGCGCCAGCGGTGGACCCGTTCGGCCCATTGCGCCAGCTCGTCCGTTGGGTAGCCGGTGGCATGTTCGTCGCGGCTGCCCATCAGGCGTGCGTAGACGAAGTCGCCTGACAGATCGGCGGCGTTGGGATAGGCCGCCGAGTCGGTATAAACCAATGCGACCCCATGCTGGCGGATCAGCGCCACCAGCTCGGCATCGAAGCAGTTTGGGTCACGAACTTCCAGGGCATGCCGCTGGCAGCGGCCATTGACCTGCTGCGGCAGCAAGTGCAGGAAGGCGGCGAGATCCTCGCGGTCCAGTATGCGTCCGGCTTCGAACTGCCAGAGCAGGGGCCCGAGGCGATCACCGAGATGGCTGATGCCGTCGATGAAGTCTTCGATCTGCCCGCCGGTGCCGGCGAGTTTGCGCGCAGTGACAATACGCTTGGGTGCCTTGGCCGAGAATACGAAACCCTCGGGCGTGGCGTCGCGCCACGCCGCATAGATATGCGGCTTCTGTGCGCCGTAATAGGTGCCGTTGATCTCGATGCTGGTCAACTGCTGGCTGGCGAATTCCAGTTCACGCCGCTGCACCAGTCCAGCCGGATAGAACGTACCGCCGCGCCACGGCACATAGGTCCAGCCACCAATACCGATATGCACACCGGGCGTATGCGCCGCGCTCGCAAACAGATCGTTCAAAACAAGGCCCCGATGTCATGTGGGAGCGGCGTAAGCCGCGAAGCCAGCAATGTAACCGCACAAGGTAGTGCGGCGGCCGGGGGCGGCGGGGGGGGGGCCCCCCACCCCACCCCCCCCGCCGGATACACCGAAGCCGCAGGAGCGGGCCCGCCCGCCGGCGCCCCCCCCGGCGGGCGCG
>NZ_JBRRDW010000052.1:0-31902 GCF_056759895.1 Stenotrophomonas sp. STEN038 | reverse complement strand
CCAGTGCACTAGCCCCTCTCCCGCGCGCGGGAGAGGGGTTGGGGTGAGGGCAAGCTTTTAGCTTTCAGCTCATCGCCCAAGGCCCATAGTCCCGAAATTTCCGCCCCCGAGCCTTTGGTCTTAAGACCATCGTCGCAAAGAGCCCAAGCCACCCTCCGGACTATGCTCGGCACACAGCCAGGGAGTTGCCGGAGGGTGTCGTGCAGTACGAGCAGATCTACCGCCGTTCCATAGAAGAGCCGGAAGCGTTCTGGGCTGAAGAAGCCAAGGCGATCCACTGGCACCGCCCGCCGCAGCAGATCCTGGACTACTCCAATCCACCCTTTCGGCGCTGGTTTGTCGGTGGCGAAACCAACCTCTGCTACAACGCGGTGGACCGGCATCTGGCCGAGCGCGCTGACCAGCTTGCGTTGGTTGCCATCTCCACCGAAACCAACGTCACCCGCGAGCTCACTTACCGCGATCTCCATCGCGAAGTGAATGCCTTCGCCGCGGTGCTGCTCAAGCTCGATGTCGGCCGCGGTGATCGCGTCGTCATCTACATGCCGAACATGGCCGAGGCGGTGTTCGCGATGCTGGCCTGCGCACGCATAGGTGCGGTGCATTCCGTCGTCTTCGGTGGTTTCGCCGCGCACAACCTTGCGCTGCGCATCGACGATGCAAAACCAAAGCTGCTGATCGCGGCCGATGCAGGCATGCGCGGTGGCAAGGTCATTCCTTACAAAGCGATGGTGGATGCCGCCTGCGCCGAAGCGAATACCCCTCCACCAAAAGTGCTGATCGTCTCGCGCGGTCTGGATGCAGCCGAGCCACGCATCGCCGGCCGCGACGAAGACTATGCGCAGTTGCGTGCGCAGGTCGGTGATGTCGAGGTGCCGGTGCAATGGCTGGAGTCCAACGAGCCCAGCTATCTGCTGTACACCTCCGGTACCACCGGCAAGCCCAAGGGCGTGCAACGCGATGTCGGTGGCTATGCGGTGGCGATGGCGCAGTCGATGCGCACGGTGTTTGACTGCGCGCCGGGGCAGGTGATGTTCTCCACCTCCGATGTGGGCTGGGCGGTGGGTCATTCCTATAACGTCTACGGTCCGTTGATCGGTGGCTGCACCTCGCTGTTGTACGAAGGCCTGCCGATCAATCCCGATGCCGGCATCTGGTGGGCACTGTGCGAGCAGTACGGCGTGCGCACGATGTTCTCCTCACCAACTGCGATCCGCGTGCTGAAAAAACACGACGTTGATTTCATCGATCGGCATGACCTGTCCGAGCTGAAGTACCTGTTCCTGGCCGGCGAGCCGTTGGATGAGCCGACCGCGAAGTGGATCACCGGCGCGCTGCACAAACCGGTCATCGACAATTACTGGCAGACCGAAACCGGTTGGCCGGCATTGACCTTGTTGCCGGGTCTGGAGATGAAGCCGGTCAAGTTCGGCTCGCCGGGCTTTCCAAATCTAGGCTACAAAATGAAGGTCATCGACGAGCAGAGCGGCGCTGAAGTGCCACCCGGGCAGAAAGGCGTGCTGGTGATCCAGCCACCGCTGCCGCCGGGCTGCATGAGCACGATCTGGAACGATGACGAGCGATTCCTGAAAAGCTACTTCGGTCACTTCAAGGAACTGCTGTACAGCTCCCTGGACTGGGCCATCCGTGATGAGGATGGCTACACCTTCATCCTTGGTCGCACCGATGACGTGATCAACGTCGCCGGGCACCGGCTGGGTACGCGCGAGATCGAGGAAGCCATCTCTGCCCATCCGCGGGTGGCCGAGGCGGCGGTGATCGGCGTGCATGACGAACTGAAAGGACAGGTGCCGCTGGTCTTCGTCACCTTGAAGCAAGCCAAGCCCTACGACGATGCCGAGCGACTGGCTGCGGAAATGATGCAGCAGGTCACAGCTTCGCTGGGCGCGGTGGCGCGGCCGGCGCAGGTACACATCGTCACTGCGCTTCCCAAGACCCGTTCGGGTAAGCTGCTGAGGCGTTCATTGCAGGCATTGGCGGAACGGCGTGAACCGGGCGACCTGTCGACACTCGACGACCCGGGCGCACTGGAGGAAATCCGCCGCGCGCTGGGGAAATAGCGCGCTGCCAGGTCGCAAGGCCTCGGTGCAGCGGTGATCGCAAGGGGGCGGTACGCGGGCAAATGCCGAGCATTTCCGGGAGCGGGGGCTCCTGGAAGATGCGCACGTACCGTATTGCGATGCACAAAAGAGGGAAGGGGAATGGCATTCATCTATGCCAAGACGGCCGCTGGCCGCCTGGAGATCGAGAACCGTGGTTTGAAGCTGGCACCGGCATTGCGCTCGGTGCTGCTGCTGGTCGACGGGCAGCGCGATGCGCGCGAACTGCAGCAGATGGCGCAGGGCCTGCGCGCGCCGGATGACGTGTTGCAGCAGCTGGCTGCACTGGAATTGATCGACGCGGTCGCCGGCAGCGCTGACAAGGCCCCGGTATTGCCGGTGACCACCCAGCTCGGTGATGACCCGCTGCGCTACCAACAGCTGCGTGACTGGATGGCCGAGTCGGTGCGCAAGCATCTGGGCCTGAAGGGCTACCTGATCCAGCTGAAGATTGATCGCAGCAAGACCGCGGTCAGCCTGGAGCAGTTGTGGCCGGAGCTGGCCACGGCGCTGGGCAAGGCCAAGAGTCCGGCATTTGCCAGCCGCTGGTTGGAAGAAACGCGCGCCCTGGTCGTTGGCTGACTGATTATTGGCCGAGGCTTGCGATGCGCCTGTAGCGGCGGACCGCCGCCGTGATGCATGGGCACTATCATGGTGGCAGGTTCATCATGGGAGTGCCCTGCATGGCACAGGAAAACAGCGGCGACATCAGCACTGCGGGCTGGGATGCGATCAATGCGGCAATGGCTGCACTGTACCCGGGGCAGGAGCCGCGGCATTTCGGCACGCTGCTGTCGCATACGCTGGGTGGCAACGATCCGCTGGACGGCATCAGCGTCTATTGGAGCGAGACGCCGCGTCCACATTGGCACTACGTCAGCTACGGATTTTCCGAGTTGTACGACAAGCAGAGCGATGATCCGCAGGAAAGCGGCTTTGGTTTCGAGCTTACCTTCCGTCTTGCTGCACAGGCAGGTGACGGCGAACGCGGCGAGCCGCCGGCGTGGCCAATGAACCTGATGCAGAACCTTGCGCGCTACGTCTTCAGCAGCGGCAATGTATTCGAGGCAGGCCATCATCTGGATGCAAATGGCCCGATCGCGCTGGATACCGATACCAAGCTGCGGCACCTTGCCTTTGTCGCCGATCCGCAGCTGCCAGCGATCGACACCGCCAACGGCCGCCTGAACTTCCTGCAACTGGTGGGTGTTACCGACGAGGAGATGGCGGCGATCAAGCGCTGGTCAACGCAGGGCGTGCTGGCGGTGCTGGAGTCGGCAATGCCGCTATGGATCACCGAGCTTGAGCGCGACTCCCTGCTGGATGATCCGGCCATCGCCGCACAGCTTGAAGCGGGCAGCCAGCGCGAAGGATCGAGCACCGGCATGTTGTTCGTGGAGACGCTGGAGTGGTCGGTCGAAGACGCAACCACCACGTTGGTGCTGGGAGCGGGGCAGGTTGCCAGCGTGCTCGAGCTGCTGCCGCTGCGGCTGCATCACGACAAGCCGCTGGTGGTGCTTGGCAAGGACCATCAATGGCGGTTTGAGCCTGGCCTGATCGACGACCTGCAAAGCGATGGCGACAGCGCGCGTTGTGTGCTGTCCGATGCGAGCCTGCAGGCGATGCTGGACAGCGTGCGTGCCGAACGCGGCCTGTATCCGCTGCCGGGTGGCAAGCTGCAGATCGAAGTAAGACCGACCTTGCTGCGTGATGGGCAAGGTGGCGTGATCCGCGAGATTGGTTGATCCCGCGGTCGTTGCGGCACTCATTGCGCAGTGGCGTTAGCGGTGACGCGCCGCTGGCAGGGAGAACTCGAAGGCTGCACCTTCATCGCTATCCAGCAGACGGATCTGGCGATGGTGCAGCTGCAGGATGCGGTGCACGATCAACAAGCCCAGACCGCCACTGTCCGGGCGCTGGCTGCCCAGCGCCGGTAGCGTGCTGAACAGTTGATCGCGGCGTGCTGCGGGAATGCCTGGGCCCGTATCGGACACACTGACCTGCACATCGCCATCGAGTGCACGCAATGCCACCGTGATGCGCCCACCCGCCGGTGTATGTCGGATCGCGTTGTCCAGCAGATTGGTCAGTACCCGTTCGATCAGGCCGAGGTCGGCTTCCACCGGCGGCAGGCCGGCGGGAATCACTGCTTCAAGCTGCTGCTGGCGAGACTGTGCGGCCAGTTCGAACTTCTGGAAGACGTCCTGGACCAGATCCGGCAGCGAGAACGCCTGCAGCTCCAGCACCACGCCACCGTGTTCCAGTCGCGCCAGCTCGAACAAGGCCTGTGCAAGCCGACCAACCTTGTGGCTCTGCGACAGGGCGATGCCCAGGTAGCGCTGGCGCTCCTCGGCGCTGAGGCTGGCGTCCTTGAGGGCCAGGGTTTCCAGATAGCCATGCAATGACGACAGCGGCGTACGCAGGTCATGCGACAGATTGGCGACCAGTTCGCGGCGCTGCAGGTCCTGCTGCCGCAGCTGCTGCCATTGCTCGCCGACGCGCTGGCTGAGATGGGCAAAGCTGTGTTGCAGGATGCTCAGTTCATCGCGTTCACCGGCACGCAGCGGTGTGGGCGGCAAGGGCAGGCGCGGGTCAGCGCTGTCGACCTCAAAGGACTGGATGCGACGCGTCAATTGACGAAGTGGCCGGGTCACCCAGCGGAACGCGATCATCCCGGCCAGCAAGCCGATAACCGCCACGATTGCCAGCGACCACAGCGTGGTGCGCAGGTTGGTATTGGCAGCGAGGTCCGCGGCCAGTGCTTCGCGCTGCTCGCCGACCAGCACCACATAGATGTAGCCGACCTGTCGACCCTGCACCCACAGTGGCGCGGCATTGAATACCTTGCGGCCGCTGCTGCTGCGCGGGTCGTCGCCGAAGATCGGCAGTTTTCCGCCGTTGAGCAGTGCCTGCACTGGCGCCAGATCGACGCGATCACGTTTGAGGTGACCTTCGGGTGCGTCATGGCCGAGGATGCGGCCTTCGTCGTCGAGCAGGTAGACCTCGACGCTGGGGTTGACCGACATCAGCTTGCCGAACAGCGCGCGCACTTCGCCATCGCGGATGCCGCGTGCATCCATCAGCTCACCGCTGCGGGCGATGTGCTCGGCCAGACCGCGTGACAGGCGCTGCACGGTTTCCTGCTCATGCATGCGGTTGCTGCGCATCTGTATCCACGCCAGCGTGCCGCAGCAGATCAACAACAGCGCACAGAACACCAGCGTCAGGCGCTGCGAAAGCGTCAGCCGGTTCATGCCGTGCTCCCGTCGTCGGTCGCCAGTTTGTAGCCACGCCCCCATACCGTAAGAATGCGTTTCGGTGCTGCCGGGTCGTGCTCGATCTTGTTGCGTAGCCGATTGATGTGGGTGTTGACGGTGTGTTCGTAGCCATCGTGTTGATGGCCCCAGACCTGGTTGAGCAGCTCCATCCGTGAGTACACCTGATCCGGGTGGCGGGCGAGGAAATACAGCAGGTCGAATTCGCGCGGGGTGAGTTCCAGCGGGCGCGCCTCAACCTGTGCGCTGCGCGCGACCGGATCGATGCGCAGGCCAGCAACCTCGATCGCGCCGGCATCGATGCGTGCGTTCTGTGCCATTGCCTCGACCCGACGCAGCAAGGCCTTTACCCGCGCTACCAGTTCCAGCATCGAGAATGGTTTGGCGAGGTAGTCGTCTGCGCCCAGCTCAAGGCCGAGGATGCGATGCAGTTCGCTGGCGCGCGCGCTGGTGATGATGATCGGGGTGTAGCGGGTCATTGCGCGGGCGCGGCGGCAGATTTCCAGACCGTCCACGCCGGGCAGCATCAGGTCCAGCACCAGCGCGTCCCATTGCCCGCTTTCCAGCAAGCGCACACCTTCATCGCCGCTGGCCGCATGGGTGACGTCATAGCCCTCGTCACGCAGGTGCATCCGCAGCAGATTGGCGATGTGGACATCGTCTTCGACGATCAGGATGCGTTTGCTGCTGCTCATCGACGCCTGCGGCCGTTGAATGGGATGGCTGGCATTGTGCTTGGACCGGCGCGCGGATGTGTCACGAAGAATTTAACTCTGCGTGAGGATTCCTTGACCTGCCCGGGCGCAGCATGGCCACATCGTCCCTGGCTGGAGAACGTCCATGTCGCTCACCCGTCGCAAGCTGCTCGGTATCGGTGGCATGGCCGCCGCTGTTGGCGTGCTGGGCCTCACTGCCTGCAACGGTCCAGCACCGGCAGCACCCGCACGCGGCGCCGTGTTTGAGGTGATGCGCAGCGACGCCCAATGGCGCCAGCAGCTCACCCCTGCGCAATACACGGTGCTGCGCCAGCAGGGCACCGAGCGGGCCTTCAGCAGCCCGCTCAACAACGAGCACCGGCGTGGCACCTTCAACTGTGCGGGCTGCGCGCTGCCGCTGTTCTCCTCGGCCACCAAGTTCGACAGCGGTACCGGCTGGCCCAGCTTCTGGGCACCGCTGCATGGCGCGGTAGGCGAGGACCGCGACACCACCTTCGGCATGACCCGGGTGGCGGTGCATTGCCGGCGCTGTGGCGGCCACCTGGGCCATGTATTCGAAGACGGCCCACGCCCGACCGGGCTGCGCTACTGCATGAACGGCGTGGCCCTGCAGTTCGTCGCGGCCTGAGCGCCGCTTCCCATATTCAAGAAGGATGCTTCCATGTTCCTGTTGGTACTGGCCTATCTCGGCGGCGTACTTACCCTGCTCAGCCCCTGCATCCTGCCGGTGCTGCCCTTCGTATTCGCGCGCGCTGACCGGCCATTCCTGCGTAGCGGGCTGCCGCTGTTGGTTGGCATGGCGCTGATGTTCGCGGTGGTCGCCAGCCTGGCCGCGGTGGGCAGGCAGTGGGTGGTGCAGGCCAACCAGATCGGGCGCTGGATCGCGCTGGTGGTGATGGCGCTGTTCGCCGTCGCGCTGCTGTGGCCGGCGTTGGCGGATCGCTTGTTGGCGCCGTTGCAGCGCCTGGGCGCGCGTCTGGGTGCAGCCGCCGATGCGGGGCAGGGGGGCGTGCTCAGCTCCTTGCTGATCGGCGTGGCCACCGGCCTGCTGTGGGCGCCATGTGCAGGCCCGATCCTTGGCCTGATCCTGACCGGCGCGGCCCTGCAGGGGGCCAATGTCGGCACTACTGGCTTGCTGCTGGCCTATGCACT
Organism: Stenotrophomonas sp. STEN038; assembly: GCF_056759895.1. Lineage (NCBI taxonomy): Bacteria > Pseudomonadati > Pseudomonadota > Gammaproteobacteria > Lysobacterales > Lysobacteraceae > Stenotrophomonas > Stenotrophomonas sp. STEN038. Next base: position 24,639 of record NZ_JBRRDW010000052.1, on the reverse strand, counting down.
GGGTGCAGCGACCTCGCTGGCACTGGCGGTGTGGATAGGCGGACGCGTGTTCACCGCCTTGAAGCAGCGGCTGGGGGTGGGCGAATGGATCCGCCGCGGGCTGGGCATTGCGGCCTTGCTGGCGGTGCTGGCAATCGCGATGGGTTTGGATACCGGCCTGCTGACGCGGCTGTCCACGGTCAGCACGGCCAGGCTGGAGCAGAAGCTGCTGGATGCGCTGCCTTCGCAACAGCCGGCAGCAGGTCCGGCAATGATGATGATGGCGGGTGACGCCAAGGGTGATGCCGGCCTGCCGGTGGAAGGCGAGCTGCCATCACTGGCCGGTGCTACCGGCTGGCTCAACAGCCCGCCGCTGGATGCGAAGCAACTGCGCGGCAAGGTGGTGCTGGTCGATTTCTGGACTTACTCCTGCATCAACTGCCTGCGTGCCATGCCCTATGTGCGCGACTGGGCTGAGCGTTACAAGGATCACGGGCTGGTGGTGATCGGCGTACATGCGCCGGAGTTCGCCTTTGAGCGCGACCTTCGTAATGTGCAGCGCGCGGTTGCTGATCTGAAGGTCACTTACCCGGTCGCCATCGACAATGATTTCGCGATCTGGCGCGGTTTCAACAATAAGTACTGGCCGGCGCATTACTTCATCGATGCGCAGGGACGCATCCGCGCCCATCACTTTGGTGAAGGCAACTACGAACAGTCCGAGCAGATGATCCGCCAGCTGCTGCGCGAGGCTGGCAACCGCTTGCCGGGTGACGCAGCACCAGCAATGCGCATGGCCGCCAGCGGCGTCGAGCGGCAGGCGGACATGAGCAGTTTGAAATCGCCGGAAACCTATGTCGGCCATGGTCGCGCCGAGCACTTCGCTTCGCCGGGCGGCATGCAGGCCGGGCAGGTCAGCGATTACGCCGTGCCGATGCAGTTGCAGCTCAACCAATGGGCGCTGGGCGGGCAGTGGCGCATCGGCGAGGAAGACGCGCAGTTGGAACAGGTGGGCGGGCGGATCGCATTCCGCTTCCATGCGCGTGACCTGCATCTGGTGCTGGCGCCGCAGGACCCGGCGCGGCCGGTGCGTTTCCGTGTGCGTATCGATGGCCAGCCACCACAGGCAGCGGCTGGTAGCGATGTATCTGCGCAGGGCGAGGGCAGGGTGGATCAGAACCGGCTGTATCAATTGATCCGCCAGGACGGCGAGGTGCGCGAACGCACCTTCGAGATCGAGTTTCTCGATCCGGGTGTGCGCGCCTATGCCTTCACTTTCGGTTGAATGGAGGAGACACGTGATGAGAATCGCCACGGACAAACTGGTCGCCGGCGGCATCGCGGCAGTGGTTGCCGGATTGCTGCTGGTTGCGGTGTTCAGCATGGATCGTTCGGTGCAGGCCGCGCCGGTAGCGCCGGTGTCGATCAGGTTGCCAGCACCGACTGGTGCAGCTGACCTGCAGCAAGCCGGCGTCAAACAGGCAAAGGTGGTGTTTGCCGGCGGCTGCTTCTGGGGCGTGCAGGGCGTGTTCCAGCACATCACCGGCGTGGACAACGCGGTGTCCGGCTACATCGGTGGCAGTGCTGCCGATGCCACGTATACGCGGGTGAGCAGTGGCGGCAGTGGTCATGCCGAGGCCGTGCAGGTCAGCTACGACCCTTCGCAGGTCAGTTACGGGCAGCTGCTGCAGGTGTTCTTCTCGGTAGTGCACGATCCGACCCAGCTCAACCGGCAGGGACCGGACCACGGCAGCCAGTACCGTTCGGCCATCTACGCCGACGATGCCGCGCAGCGTGATGCAGCGCGCGCCTATATCGCGCAACTGCAGCGCAGTGCGGTGTTCACTGCACCGCTGGTCACCCAGGTGGACGGCGGCAAGGTGTTTCATGCGGCCGAGGGCTATCACCAGAACTACCTGACGCTGCATCCGGAGGCGACCTACATCCGCATCAATGATCTGCCCAAGGTCGCCGCGTTGAAGCAGCAGTATCCGGCGCTGTACCGCGAACGGCCGCGGCTGGTGATGAGCGTGTCGGCGCGATAGCCGCGGGAACGCCTCAAACGCAACGGGCCGCCGGTCATGCAACCGGCGGCCCGTGTTTGTTCAGAAGGTATGCGCTGGATCAGCTCAGGCCTTCGGCCTTGAGCGCGGCCTGCACGGCCGGATCGGCCAGCATGCGCTGCTCGAAGCGGTCCAGTGAGTCCATGCCGGCCAGATCGAGCTTCAGCCCACGTGCCCAGCGCAGGGTCACGTAGGTGTAGGCATCGGCGATCGAGGCGCGCGGGGTGCCGCCGAGCCAGTCGACCTCGGCCAGGCGATCATTGATGCGCTGGTACAGCGCAGTGAGCTTCTGGCGCGCGTTTTCCTGGGTGCGGGCGATGACCGCCTCGTCTTCCAGGTACTTGGTCGAGCCGAAGATCGGGTAGTAGGTCGGGTGCAGGTCGGCGTTGACGAAGGACAACCAACGGTTGACCTCGGCACGCGTACGCGGGTCGCTGCCGCCTTCCAGACCGGCAGCCGGGGCCTTGTCGCAGATGTAATGCAGGATGGCCGCGTTCTGGGTCAGGATCCAGCCGCCGTCTTCCAGCATCGGCACGGCGCCGGCCGGGTTCATCTTCAGGTACTCGGGCGACTTCATCGTGGCGTAGTCCACGATCTGCAGCTCGAACGGCAGGCCCGACCAGAGCAGTGCGATATGGTCGGCCAGCGAACAGGCGCCGGGCTTGGTATAGAGCTTCATCAGGGCTACCTCGGGAGTTGAAAGACCCGGGCATTATCGCCACAAGCGCGTAACGCAGTGTGTCCATGCATGGCACAGACAGTGCGTTACGCGTTCAGCTGGCTCAGGAAGCGCGCGGCTTCAGCGACTGCACCTTGTAGAAGGTATGCCCGCCGATGGTGGCCACCTGGTAGGCATTGCGCCAGCTCGGGCTGGCAATGGCATGCGCGGCGAAGTGGCTGGCGCCCGGCACGATCTCCTTGCGCTGGCCGTTGGGCAGGGCCCAGTTGCGCTCGGCGGCAAAGGCCACGTCCACGGCTTCAGCCCAGGCATCGTTGTTGCGCAGTTGGGTGCCGGGGGCGACCAGGGTCGGGGCGAACTGTTTGCGCGCGGTTACCACCTGGCACATCGAGTCACCCCACAGACCGCTGTCCAGTCGCCGCAGGGCGACTTCGGCCACGGCCTGCTGGCCGCGGAGGGTCTGGTCGCGGGCTTCCAGATAAACGGTGGTGCTCAAGCACAACGAATCGGCTGCTGGCTGCGGCAACATCTGCGACAACCAAAGAATCCAAGCCAGTTTCATAAATCTCCTTGCTCCGTATGGGCCGCAGCCTGCCTGCCCCCAATCGGGAACCGGACAGCAACGACTTGGCGTTATGGGGAGGCGGCCTGGCATCGGGGCCGCCCCGTGGGCAGCCCTCAATCAGATTGGGGAGGGCTGCGCCTGCTCACCAGAACTGGTGGGTGAGCGGAAGTTGGCGCAAGGTAGGGGGGCAATCCCAAACTCATCCTGAACGGCGCTTGTTGACATTCAGGTTTGTTAGCAAGGTCAAATCTGGCTCTGAGTTGCGCATTCAGCTTCACTTCGACGGTCTGGAGCAGCCAGTGCAAGCGATGTTGATGCGCCGGAAAAAAGGGATGCGCATCGCGTTTTTCCAGAATTTCGGCCTTTTCCGGATGCTTCCTTGGCGTTTCTGCTTGCCAGCATGCTGGCAAGCAGTTCGGGGAGGCGAGCAGCCCGTGCACGTCGGTAGCGCCCGGACCGGGGCCAAACTGAATCGCTTTGCTGTCGGATCAGAGCGCCGCGGCCAGACGACTGCCCTGGTCGATTGCCCGCTTGGCATCCAGTTCGGCAGCGACATCTGCGCCACCAATGATGTGAACGCTGCGGCCGGCAGCCTGCAGCGTGTCAGCCAGCTCGCGGCGTGGTTCCTGACCGGCGCAGATCACCACGGTGCCGACGTCCAGCAGCTGCTCCTGGCCATCCACGCGGATGCGCAAGCCGCTGTCGTCCACGCCCAGATACTCGACGCCGCCGAGCATCTTCACGCCCTTGGCCTTGAGCGTGGCGCGGTGGATCCAGCCGGTGGTCTTGCCCAGCTTGGCGCCTGGCTTGCCGGGGCTGCGCTGCAGCAGCCAGGCCTTGCGGGCCGGGGCTTCGGGCTGCGGCTTGGCCAGCGCACCGCGGCTCTCGAAGCTGGCGTCCACGCCCCATTCGGCCATCCAGCGGGCCGGGTCCAAGGCCGGTGACGGGCCTTCATGCACCAGGAACTCGCCGACATCGAAGCCGATGCCGCCGGCGCCGATGATGGCCACCTTGTCGGCGGCTTTGACCCGGCCCAGCAGCACATCCAGATAGCTGACCACCATTGGGTGGTCGGCGCCGGGAAAGGCCACCTTGCGCGGGCTGATGCCGGTGGCGATCACCACTTCGTCGAAGCCGCTGAGCGCGTCGGCATCGGCGCGGGTGTTCAAACGTACGTCTACCCCGGTTTCGGCCAACTGGTGGCGGAAGTAACGCAGGGTCTCGTGGAACTCTTCCTTGCCGGGGATGCGCTTGGCCACATTGAACTGGCCTCCGATCTCGTTGGCCGCATCAAACAAGGTCACCCTGTGGCCGCGGCTGGCGGCGACGGTGGCGCAGGCCAGCCCGGCCGGGCCGGCACCGACCACCGCGACGCGCTTGGGCGCGCTGGTCGGCAGGTAGACCAACTCGGTTTCATGCGCGGCGCGCGGGTTGACCAGGCAGCTGGCGCGCTTCTGCTGGAACACATGATCCAGGCAGGCCTGGTTGCAGGCAATGCAGGTATTGATCGCTTCGGGCTTGCCGGCCTTGGCCTTGGCCGGCCATTCGGGATCGGCCAGCAGTGGCCGTGCCAGCGACACCATGTCGGCACCGCCGCCTGCGAGGATGCCTTCGGCCACCTCCGGCATGTTGATGCGGTTGGTGGCGATCAGTGGAATGCCGACATGCGGTTTGAGCTTGGCGGTGACTCCGGCAAACGCCGCACGTGGCACCGAGGTGGCGATGGTTGGAATGCGGGCTTCGTGCCAGCCGATCCCGGAGTTGAGCAGAGTGGCGCCGGCTGCTTCGATGGCCTTGGCCTGCTGCACGATCTCCTGCCAGTTGCTGCCGTCCTCGACCAGATCCACCAAGGACAGCCGGTAGATGATGATGAAGTCGGGGCCGCAAGCCTCGCGGATGCGGCGGACGATCTCCACTGCAAAGCGCATGCGCTTGGCCGGGTCGCCGCCCCAGGCGTCGTTACGGCCATTGGTGCGCGGGGCGATGAATTCGTTGATCAGATAGCCTTCCGAGCCCATTACCTCGACGCCGTCGTAACCGGCATCACGTGCGTACCTGGCGGCGCGGGCGTAGTCGGCGATATGCCGCTCAACGCCGCCGGCCGACAGCGCACGCGGGGTGAACGGATTGATCGGCGCCTTGCGCTTGGACGGGGCCACCTGCAAGGGGTGATAGCCGTAGCGGCCGGCGTGCAGCAGTTGCAGGCAGATCTTGGCGCCATGGCCGTGGACAGCGGCAGTTACCTGACGATGGCGGCTGACTTCCCACGGCCAGGACAGTTTGCTGCCGAACGGCGCCAGCCAGCCAACCACGTTGGGTGCGAAGCCACCGGTGACCAGCAGCGCTGCGCCCCCGGCCGCGCGCTCACCGAAGTAGGCCGCCAACTTCGGGAAGTCGCGGGCGTGGTCCTCCAGCCCGGTATGCATCGAGCCCATCAGGATGCGATTGCGCAGCTGGGTGAAGCCCAGATCCAGCGGGGCAAACAGGTGCGGATAGGCGGTGTCGTTGGCTGGCGTCATGCTGGATACGCTTGCGTATGGAGTGGCCCATTCTGACTGGCAATGGGCCTGGCCTCAATCCTTGGTCCAGCCGATCGGAGTCGGGCCTATCCAAAAAGGGTTACAGCCTCATTACAATGCGCCGCCCCGCCCAGCAACGGACTGACTGTCGTGGACGTTCCATGCCTGTAATGCCTTCAAGTGTTGTTCCCGCAAACCGCGTCACCCGCCTGTTCCCCCAGCTCTGGGTGCTGGTCGTGGGCATGATGGTGCTTGGAGGCCTGGCCCGCTTGTTCATGTGGTGGGATTACGCTGGCAGCGAGCGCAGCCTTGCGCTGCTATGGCCGGCGATGTTGCAGGGGATGCGCTATGACCTGGTGGCGGGTGCGGTATCCGCTGGCCTTGTCGGCTTGCTGACGCTTCCGGTGTGGCTGGCGGGGCGGCGTGAAACGGCGGTGCGGCTCGCGCAGCATCTGCTGCTGGCATTGTTGCTGGCGTTCGCGTTGCTGTCGCTGTGTGAGCACTTCTATTACGCGTTCTATAAGGCGCGCTTTGATCCCATCGTATTCGGCATGTTCGAGGACGACACCGGCGCGATCCTTGAGACCGTCTGGGATGACTATCCGGTAGTCCGGGGCGTTACGGGCCTGTTGCTGGCAGGGTGCGCGTTGTACTGGAGCATTCCGCGCGCCGGTGACTGGCTGGCCCAGCGCTTGCCGCAGGGTTCGGCCACGTGGTCACGCGCGCTGTTGCTGGTGCTGCAATGCGTGCTGCTGGTACTGCTGGCGCGCGGCAGCGTTGGCAGCTTCCCGCTGATAAGGCGTGATGTGACGGTATCGGCCGATCCTTTCGTCAATGCCATGGTGCTGAATGCGCCGCTGGCGCTTTATCGCGCAGCGCGCACGCGTGCCAAGGAAACCGATATCAGCAACGATCCGCTGGTGGGCCTGCAAGGCCTGGGGTTCGCCGATATTGACGGGGCCGCCAAGCTCGCCGGGCTGCCTTCGGCGGATTCACAGGTGCTGCAGACGGCGCTGTTCCCGGTCGCCCCTGGCCAGCCACGCAGCCTGGCGCAGTCACCACATGTGGTGCTGGGTCTGCTGGAGTCTTTCGGTCAGGACCTGCTCTATACCGATGGCCCGCGCAACGACATGCTCGGTCGCCTGCGCGCCGAATTGCCTACCGGGCACCGCTTCGACAACTTCATCGCCTCCCAGAACGGCACCCACCCGACACTGGAGAACCTGATCCTTGGGACGCCGATCACGCCGCTGACCTTGGGCCGGAATGCGCGGCTGGCGTTTGATACGTCTGCTGCGCTGCCATTCCAGCGCGCGGGCTATCGCACCGTGTTCATTTATGGCGGCGGCAGCGATTGGCGCGAGATTGGCACCGCGCTTCCGAATCAAGGGTTTGATCGGGTGTATGACGCGCGCGATATCAAACAGCGTTTCGCCCAGGCCACCGGGACCGAATGGGGTTTGTATGACAGCTGGCTGTTCCGCTTCGCGCAGACCTTGTTGAGCGAGGCTGATGCCCGCGGTGAGCGGGTGTTCATGGTCCTGCTGACCACCAGCAACCATCCACCGCATCTGTTGGATACGCCGCGTCGGCAGTACCCCCTGGATCCGGCGGCCTTGGGTCCTCGCGCGCTGGCTGATACTGGCGAGCTGCGACGGATGTTGGCTACCTATCAGTACCAGGCCGATGAGCTGGGCGGTTTCCTGCAGCAGCTGCGCGAGCAGCCGTTGGGCGAGCGAACCCTGGTGGCGATGGCCGGCGATCACAACCTGCGTTCGCATTACCGCTACGACCTGCCTGCCGAGCAGGTGGACGTGGATCGCGTATTCGCTTGGCTGCGGGTTCCGCCGGCATACGCGCCGGCCGATGGCATGCCCGATACCAGTGCTTTTGCCGGTCATGGTGATCTACTGCCGACCTTGGTGGAGCTGGCGTTACCGGGGCAGCGCTACTTCGCGACCGGCCGCAATCTCTGGCAGCCCGCACCCAATGGCGGGGAGGCCCTGGCGCAGTTCAACCGCATGTATACCCCAGCAGGCTTGTTGTTCCCCTTGGAAGAACCACGCCTGCATCGCTGGATTGATTCCCGCCATGTGCAGGTACAAGGCGAGGTGCCGGATGCGGTCAGCGCGGCGCGGGCAAGGCAGGCTGCGGCGTGGGTGGCATTGCGCGACTGGCATATCCGCCAGCAGGTGGTGCGCAGTCGTCGCTGAGTGCGCAGTCGCCGGGGTCAGCCCGCGGGTGCGGGTGTCGTTGGCCGCGGTTGGCGATCAAACAAGGGCAGGGTGATGCCGCAAAGTGGCCCGATCAGCAGGGCGAAGGCCAGCGTGCCCCAGCCGACATTGCCGCCCAGCCACCAGCCCACTGCCAATGCGCAGGCTTCAATCAAGGTGCGAACCTTCCAGATCGCCCAACCGGTACGCGCACGCAGGCCGGTCATCAGCCCATCGCGCGGGCCGGGCCCAAAGCGCGCACCGATGTAGAGCCCGGTGGCGATCGCCAGCAGCACCAGTCCTGCGGCGAACAGCAGCAGTTGCCACAGCAGGCCCTGCGCGGCCGGCAGCAGATTCAGGCCCAACTGCGCACTGGGGCCGATCAACAATACGTTGAGTACGGTGCCCAGCCCGGGTTTCTGCCGTAGCGGCAGCCACATCAGCAGCACGCAGACGCCAACCAGATTGGTGATCAGGCCAAAGCCCAGGCCGCTGCGCAGCGCGATGCCCTGGCTCAATACATCCCAGGGCGCGATACCGATGCCGGCACGGATCATCAAGGAAGAGGCGATACCAAACAGGAACAAGCCCAGCAGCAGTTGCAGCAGGCGTGAGGCAGCTATCAGCGAAGGCATGGTCGGGAGATCACGGTGCTGCCTGCAGGGCAGGCAGATAGGCAGGAAGGAGCGTTGCGCCACACCGGGGTGGCGCAACGTGTTTGCGACGCGGAGTTCAGTCCCAGCCTTCCAGCGCCAGCTTGCCGATGGTGCTGCCGGCCTCGAGCTGGCGATGCGCCTGGCGCAGGTGTTCTGCGTTGATCGTGCCCAGCCGCTCACTGAGCGTGGTGCGGAGTTCTCCTGCGTCGATCAGGCTGGCCGCGCGGGTCAGGATGCGGTGCTGCTCGATCATGTCGGCGGTGCGGAAGCGGGCGCGGGCAAACATGAACTCCCAGTGGATGCCGATGCACTTCGCTTTATAGGGATCGCCGATACGCAGCTCACCGGCAGGCTCGACGATCAGCCCGACATGGCCTTGCGGCGCCAGCAGCTCGCCCAGCTGTTGCCAGTACAGGTCGGTATTGGCCAGATTGAGTGCTGCCTCGACGCTGTTGATCCCCAGCGCCTGCAGCTGTGGTGCCAACGGCTGGCGGTGATCAATGACATGCGCTGCGCCCATCTGCTCGCACCACTGCACGCTTTGCGGACGTGAAGCGGTGGCCACCACGGTGAAGCCGGCATGGCGACCCAGCTGGATCGCCATCGAGCCAACGCCGCCGGCGCCGCCGATCACCAACAAGGTCTTGCCGGTATTGCGACGCCCGTCCAGCTGGAAAGGCATGCGCTGGAACAACAGTTCCCAGGCAGTAAGTGTGGTCAGTGGCAATGCCGCTGCTTCGGCGAAATCCAGCGTGGTCGGCTTGCGCCCCACCAGACGCTCGTCCACCAACTGTAACTGTGCGTTGCAGCCCGGGCGGGTGACGTCGCCGGCGTAGTAGACCTCATCGCCGATTTCGAACGCGGTGACCTCAGGGCCTACCGCGACCACCGTGCCTGCGGCATCAAAGCCCAGTATCCGTGGTGGGTTTTCCTCGCCCGGCTTGGCGCTGCGCAGTTTGGTGTCCACCGGATTAACCGAAACAGCTTGAACCTGAACAAGAAGGTCCTGGCCTTGCGGGTCCGCCGGGACCGGTAAAGTCACATCCAGCAGCGCATCGGGTTCATCGATGGGGAGATAGCGGGTCAGACCGATTGCTTTCATGCGGAAAAGTTCCGTAGCGGGGGAGCAAAATCATCATACCGAGCAAATGATTCAGCTGGCGGTAACCGGCGGCGCAAGCCCCGTTAATAAAGGGTTTGTCACATGAAATCAGCTGCGTCGCAGCATTTCCCCCGGAAGCCTTGCGATAGCTGACTCTTGCGTCCTTTGACCAAGCTGTATACGTTGCGCCAAGCCGGACACGTAGGGGTCTGGTGGTCGCTGCATTTGTTACGAGCCTGTTAACATCGCCTTCACGGCCAAGCGCATAATGTGCACCGCGATGGCGTGAGGAAACGGCCGTCTCTGAACGCGACGAAGAATATCGCTGTGCTGGACCATGCCTCTACCGGTTTCATACCCCCGAAACAAGGAGCTGTATTTCATGAACAAGAAGATCCTTACTGCCGCGCTGCTCGGTGGTCTGGCTTTCGCCCAGGCCGCTTCGGCACAGGAATTTGACGACCGCTGGTACCTGACCGGTTCGGCCGGCTTCAACTTCCAGGACGGCGATCGTGGCACCAACGACGCCCCGTTCGCCACGCTGGGTCTGGGCAAGTTCATCAGCCCGAACTGGTCGCTGGACGGTGAGCTGAACTATCAGAACCCGAACTTCGACAACAACCAGGACCAGAACTGGTCGCAGTACGGCGTTTCGCTGGACCTGCGTCGCCACTTCATCCAGGACGGCCGTGGCTGGAACCCGTACCTGCTGGCAGGTCTGGGCTACCAGAAGGCTGAAGAAGAGTACCAGTCCGGCGGCCTGCTGAAGGATCGCAAGGACGGCAACCTGGCCGCCAAGGTCGGCGTTGGTCTGCAGACCACCTTCGAAAAGCGCGTCGCTGTGCGTGCTGAACTGGCTTACCGTGCTGACTTCGACGACCAGAGCATTGCTCCGCGCGCCAATGGCAGCAAGGAACAGGATTGGTTCGGCGACGTGCTGGCTTCGGTCGGCGTCGTGATCCCGCTGGGCCCGGCTCCCGTCGCTGCTGTTGCTCCGGCACCGGCTCCGGTTGCTCCGAGCTGTGCAGACCTGGATGACGACGGTGACGGCGTCAACAACTGCGACGACAAGTGCCCGAACTCGCAGCCTGGCCAGACCATCGGTCCGGACGGTTGCCCGGTGCCGGTCTCGATCGATCTGAAGGGTGTCAACTTCGATTTCGACAAGGCCACCCTGCGTCCGGACGCCGTGTCGATCCTGAGCGAAGCCACCGAGATCCTGAAGCGTTACCCGGATCTGCGCGTTGAAGTTGCCGGTCACACCGATTCCAAGGGTACCGACGCTTACAACCAGAAGCTGTCCGAGCGTCGCGCCAAGGCTGTGTACGACTACCTGACCACCAATGGTGTGTCGGCTGCTCGTCTGCAGGGCCCGATCGGCTACGGCGAGAGCCGTCCGATTGCTCCGAACACCAATGCTGATGGTTCGGACAACCCGGAAGGTCGCGCAAAGAACCGTCGTACCGAGCTGAACGTCCAGAACTAATCGGACGCTTCGGTTTAAGTACTACAGTTTGAGAACAAGGCCCGGCATCTGCCGGGCCTTGTTTGTTTTTGCGTCGGCGACTTTTTCGGCGCGCAATTTGTGTGACGCTGGCGAGTAATCGCAGTTTGTGCGCATTTAACGGTTGAAAGCGCTGCGGGCGCTGCCTACACTCGCCGCGTTAACTTGCCGAATGGAAATTCAATGCTGCGTATCGCTCTGGCTGGTCTTGTCGCCCTGGCATTTGTGCCTGCCGCCCATGCAGCCGTGGATTGTTCGGCCAGTTCAGTGACGCCGGCGCCGCTGGCGACCTCGCTGATCGCACCGGTGGCCTCGGAGCTGTATGTGCGCCCGGGCCAGCTGGGCATGCCGTCGGGCGTGTTGAGCTCGGCTGGTGGTGATGAGCAGTCGCTGGATCGCGTGCTGATGCGCCTGCGCGTTGAGAGCTGCAACAACGTGGCCAACGCCATTCCGGCGCGCCCGGCAATCAACGCCAACGACCCGGCCGCTTACAAGCCGCAGACTGAGTTCGACAACACGCCGTGGCGTTTTGACATGAGCCAGAACGGCAAGCGCATGACCGCCGAAGAATTCGATGCCTGGATGAAGGCGCGCGGTGTGCGCGTGGTCAAGGCACGTCCGGTTGCGACCGATCCGGCTGCAGCACCGGCTGCCGCGCAGCCTGCTGCCGAGGTCAAGTAAGGCGGCAACAGCCGCTCGCAGCCCCGATGTCGCCGTCCAAGCCTCCGTATCCCCCGCACGCCCGCCGCGCACCGCCCGGCGGGCGTTTGCTTTCGCCTGCGCCCGGCAACGCTGCGCGCACCAACAGGCCTGCCCCCGCCGGGGTTCGGCATGGTCTGGCGCGGGTGCTGTCCAAGGCCGGCGTGTGCTCGCGTACCGAAGCTGCTCGCCGGGTGCTTGATGGCCGGGTCAGTGTGGATGGCAAGGTGGTGCGTGACCCGGAGTTTCCAGTGGTTGCCGGCCGCCAACAGGTGTTGCTGGACGGTTTGCCGCTGGCAGCGCCGCGGCGTCTCTACCTGGCCTTGAACAAGCCGCGTGGCCTGGTCACCACGGTGCAGGACGAGCAGGGCCGCGACACCGTCTACCAGTGTTTTGACGGTGCTGGCCTGCCGTGGATGGCGCCGGTAGGGCGCCTGGACAAGGCCAGCGAAGGCCTGCTGTTCTTCAGCAATGATCCGGAGTGGGCGGCACGTCTTACCGAGCCAAGCACCGGCCCATTGAAAACCTACCGGGTACAGGTGGATGCTGTGCCCGATACGGCGCTGTTGGAGCGTATGCACGCAGGCATCGACGACGAGGGCGAACGCTTGGCGGCGCATTCGGTGCAGCTGCTGCGGCATGGCGAACGTACTGCGTGGTTGGAGGTGGTGCTGGACGAAGGCCGCAATCGCCACATCCGGCGCCTGCTCAAGGCCCTGGGGCTGGACGTGCTGCGCTTGATGCGGGTGGCGATAGGGCCGGTGCGGTTGGGTGAGCTGGGCAAGGGCCAATGGCGGGAGTTGAGCCAGACGGAGCTGAATGCGCTGCAGGCTGCCAGCAAAACCGCGCATGTCAGCGCGAGTGACTAATTTCAATAAATTCAGGCAAATAGCTGTACTAGCTAAGATGGTGGATTAGACTGGGGCTCTAATTACTTGAGGTTATTGCCATGCAAGCTCTTTCCCGTGTCTCTGGCATTGTTCTCATGACGGCTTCGGTAGCGGTGCTGGCCGGTTGTGCTTCCTCGGCAAAGAAGACCGCGAAGAACGACGACAAGCCGATCGAAGTGCGGGTGGAAGCACCGCTGGCCGAGAAGGATTCGCTGGGCAATTACCGTTTCATGATGCAGCAGGGCGAGCAGAAGATGAGCGCCGATCAGTTCGATGCCTGGATGAAGGCCAATGGCATCCGCGTCGCCAAGGGTGCTGCCGTGCCGGCGGCAGCAGCTGCACCGGCCAAGAAGAACTAAGAGCAGCACGTGTAGTGCCGAGCCATGCTCGGCAAGCGGCTTCACTGGTAAGGCGTCTGCCGAGCATGGCTCGGCACTACAGGGTAAATCGGTGAGGCCACTGCCGAGCGTGGCTCGGCACTACGGGACGAAAAAAACAGGCGCCTTTCGGCGCCTGTTTTCATTTCAATCCAAGGGCAACACTCAGCCCTTGATCACGCCCAGCTCCAAGCCAATCCGGGTGAAGGCGTCGATTGCGCGGTCCAGGTGCGCGCGGCTGTGCGCGGCACTGATCTGGGTGCGGATGCGAGCCTGCCCCTTCGGCACCACCGGGAAGAAGAAGCCGATCGCATAGATGCCTTCTTCCAGCAGGCGCTGGGCGAACTTCTGCGCCAGCGGTGCGTCGTACAGCATCACCGGGCTGATCGGATGCACGCCCGGCTTCACGTCGAAACCGGCGGCGGTCATCTTTTCGCGGAAGTAGGCGGTGTTCTCGCGCAGCGTTTCACGCAGGTCATCGGCGGCAGCCAACATCTCGAACGCCTTGATGCCGGCAGCAACCACATGCGGCGGCAACGAGTTGGAGAACAGGTAGGGACGCGAGCGCTGGCGCAGCAGTTCGATGACCTCGGCGCTGGCGCAGGTGAAACCGCCCAACGCGCCGCCCATGGCCTTGCCGAGGGTGCCGGTGATGATGTCGATCTTGTCGAGCGCGCCCTTCACTTCGGCCGAGCCGCGGCCAGTGGCACCGAGGAAGCCGGTGGCATGGCATTCGTCGATGTGCACCAGTGCGCCGTACTTCTTGGCCAGCGCGGTGATCTCATCGAGCGGAGCGATGAAGCCGTCCATCGAGAACACGCCGTCGGTTGTGATCAGCTTGGTCTTGCAGCCAGCGGCATCAGCGGCCTGCAGCTGTGCTTCCAGATCGGCCATGTCGCAGTTGGCGTAGCGGAAGCGCTTGGCCTTGCACAGGCGCACGCCATCGATGATGGAGGCGTGGTTCAGTGCGTCGGAAATGATCGCGTCGTTCTCGCCCAGCAGCGGCTCGAACAGGCCGCCATTGGCATCGAAGCAGGCGGCGTAAAGGATGGTGTCGTCCTTGCCGAAGAACTCGGCAATCTGCTTTTCCAGCTGCTTGTGCAGGTCCTGGGTGCCGCAGATGAAGCGCACCGAAGCCATGCCGAAGCCATGGCTGTCCAGGGCGTCCTTGGCGGCCTGGATCAGTTCCGGGTGGTCGGCTAGGCCCAGGTAGTTGTTGGCACAGAAATTCAGCACCGTGCGGCCGTCGTCGAGGGTGATCTCGGCCGACTGCGGGCTGGTGATGATGCGTTCGGACTTGAACAGCCCCTGCGCGCGGATGGCGTCCAGTTCCTCGGCGTAGTGCCGGGTCAGCGGGGAGATGTTCGCGGTTTCGGTCATGGCAGGGTCTTGCGGTCAAGTGGAGCGCCAATTTTAGCCTTCCCCGTGTCCCGGCGTTGTCGTCATGCACAAAGGCTATAAGCGCGGCGACCTAAGTCATTTCTCGCTGGCCGGTGTGCGCCCGCAGCATCGTCATCACACCCACCCAACAGGAGACGCCGATGACCGCCATACGCCCCCCATTCACCCTGCCGACCAGGAAGCTGTTGTCCCTAAGCCTGGCCCTGGCGGCGTGTGGGGCGGGGTCATCGGTGCACGCGCAGCAACTCACCGTCGAGCAGTTGCAGGAGCGCCTGCAGCGATTGGAGCGTTTGGCCGGGGTCAGCGATGGTGCAACCGAAGGCGTAGGCCTGGCCGATCTGGACCAGCGCCTGCGCATCCTTGAGCGTCGCCTTGAGCTCGGGGAAGAAGAACGCGTTGCCGCCGCCAAGGCTGCGCCGAAGATCGCCATCGACCAGAAGGGCGCTTCGTTCAAATCCGGCGACGGCAACTACGAGTTGAAGCTGCGCGGTCTGCTGCAGGGCGATGCCCGCGTCTTCCTGGGCGGCGATGCCAACCAGAACGACACTTTCCTGCTGCGCACCGCACGGCCCACCCTGGAAGGCTCGCTGGGCAAGCTGGTCGCCTACCGCTTCACGCCTGAGTTTGCCGGTGACAGCGCCAGCATCGTTGATGCCTATGCCGATCTGCGCTTCGATCCTGCGTATACGGTGCGGGTCGGCAAGTTCACCTCGCCGGTTGGTCTGGAGCGTCTGCAATCATCGTCTGCGCTGGTCGATGTCGAGCGCGCGCTGGCCAGCGAATTGGCACCGAACCGCGACCTCGGCGTGCAGCTGCAGGGCGAAGTGGCCAAGGGCAAGTTCAGCTATGCGCTGGGCGTGTTCAACGGCACCGTTGATGGGCGTGATGCAGTTACCAGCAATCCGGATGACGATTTCGAATATGCAGGGCGCGTGTTCTTCGAGCCACTCAAGGGCAGCGACAGCGCATGGGCTGGTCTGGGCTTCGGCCTTGGCGCAAGCACGGGCGAAAAGCATGGCAGCGGCAACAACTATCTGCCGCGCTATCGCACGCCAGGTCAGGCCACGTTCTTTGCTTACCGCAGCGCCGTGGTGGCTGATGGCGAACACCGCCGCTGGTCACCGCAGGGCTGGTTCTACCGCAATGGACTGGGTTTGCAGGCCGAGTACATCGCTTCGGAACAGGAAGTTGCGCGCAACGGCATCCGCAAGCGTCTGGACAATCGCGCTTGGCAGGCCACTGCCAGCTATGTGCTGACCGGTGAGGATGCGAGCTATCGCGGCGTCACGCCTTCGCGCCCATTTGGCGCAAACGGTGGGCACGGCGCGGTGGAACTGACTGCGCGCTACGGCGAACTGCAGATCGACGATGCCGCCTTCCCGTTCTATGCCGATCCGACCGTGTCGGCTTCACAGGTTCGCTCGTGGACGGTGGGTGCCAACTGGTACCTGACCGCCAACCTCAAGCTGGCGACCAACTATCTGCACAGCAGTTTTGATGCGGCTTCCGCTGGCGCGAAGTTGCCTGATGAAAAAGCTGTTTTCTCGCGCCTGCAAGTTTCCTTCTGACGGAGAGCCCTGATGACACATTCCTATGTTTCACGCCTTGCTACCGCAGCACTGGCGTTCGCCCTGACCTTGAGTGCCGGCGCCGCGTTTGCGCGTGATGTGCAACTGCTCAATGTCTCCTATGACCCGACCCGCGAGCTGTACCGCGATTTCAACGCCGCCTTCGCCAAGCACTGGAAGGAAACCAAGGGTGACAACGTCACCATCGAAACCTCGCACGGCGGCTCCGGCAAGCAGGCGCGCACTGTGATCGATGGCATCGAAGCCGACGTGGTCACCCTGGCCCTGGCTTATGACGTGGATGCGATCGCCGACAAGGCCAAGCTGCTGCCGGCCAACTGGGAGACCCGCCTGCCTGAGAACAGCGCGCCCTACACCTCGACGATCGTGTTCCTGGTGCGCAAGGGCAATCCCAAGGGCATCCGCGATTGGCCGGACCTGCTGCGCAGCGGTGTATCGGTGGTGACCCCGAATCCCAAGACATCCGGCGGCGCACGTTGGAACTATCTGGCGGCTTGGGCCTACGGCGATCACATCTTCAAGGGTGACCGCGACAAGATCCTGAACTACATGCGTGCGCTGTTCCGCAATGTGCCGGTGCTTGATACCGGTGCACGCGGCGCCACGACTACCTTTGTCCAGCGCGGTATTGGTGATGTGCTGCTGGCCTGGGAGAACGAGGCTTTCCTCGCCCAGGAAGAACTGGGCCCGGACAAGTTCGAGATCGTGGTACCCAAGCTGTCGATCCTGGCCGAGCCATCGGTAGCGCTGCTGGATCGCAACGTCGACCGTCATGGCACCCGCGATGTCGCCCAGGCCTATCTGCAATACCTGTACTCGCCGGAAGGCCAGCGCATCGCCGCGCGTCATTACTACCGCCCGCGCTCACCGCAGTACGCGGCACCGGCCGATGTTGCACGCTTCCCGCAGGTGCAGTTGGTCACGATCCGCAGCGCTTTCGGCTCGTGGGGCAGGGCGCAGGCTGAGCACTTCGCCGATGGCGGCGTCTTCGATCAGATCCAAGCGAGCAAGTAGACCGTGTCAGCAACAGCACAAATACTGCAAACACGTGTGCGAAGCCAACGCCGGGTACTCCCCGGCTTTGGTCTTGGTATGGGCATTACCTTGTTCTGGTTGGGGCTGATCGTCCTGATCCCGCTGCTGGGCGTGTTCCTGAAAGCGGCAGGGTTGGGCCTGGGCGGCATCTGGCAGATATGGACCGAGCCGCGCGTGCTGGCCGCGCTGCGCTTGAGCTTCGGCACCGCGTTCGCAGCGGCGGCGTTCAATACGCTGATGGGTACGTGGGTGGCATGGGTATTCGTGCGCTACAACTTCCCCGGCCGCCGCCTGTTCGACGCGATGATCGATCTGCCGTTTGCCTTGCCCACCGCCGTGGCCGGCATCGCCTTGACCGCGCTGTATGGTGGCCAGGGCTGGATAGGGCAATGGCTGGAGCCGCTGGGCATCAAGGTGGCTTACACGCCGCTCGGCATCGTGGTGGCGCTGGTGTTTGTCGGCCTGCCGTTCGTGGTGCGCATCGTGCAGCCGGTGTTGGCCGAAGCCGAGCGCGAGTACGAGGAGGCCTCGGCCACACTCGGGGCAACGCGCTTCCAGACCATCGTGCGGGTAGTGCTGCCGAGCCTGTGGCCGGCCATGTTGACCGGCTTTGCGCTGGCCTTCGCGCGTGGCGTGGGTGAGTACGGTTCGGTGATCTTCATCGCCGGCAACATGCCCAGCGTCACCGAGATCGCGCCGTTGCTGATCACCATTCGACTGGAGGAGTTCGACTACGCCGGCGCCACCGCGATTGCTGGCGCGATGCTGCTGCTGTCGTTCGTGGTGTTGTTGCTGGTCAACACGCTGCAGGCGCGTCTGCAAGGCAGGGGGGCGCGATGAACGAGTTGGTGTCGGAGTTGCCGGTGGCTATCGAACGTAGTGCACGTGTGGCCAAACCGCAGCAGGTGACCAGCGAACCGCGCTGGGTGCAGATACTGCTGATCCTGGGCGCCTTGGGTTTTCTGCTGTCGTTCCTGTTGCTGCCGCTGGTGTTGGTATTTGTCGAAGCACTGCGTGGCGGCGTGCTGGCGTTCTGGAATGCGATCAGTGACCCTGACGCGCTGTCAGCGATACGCCTGACCTTGTTGGTGACGGCGATAGTTGTGCCTTTGAACCTGATCTTCGGTGTGGCGGCGGCGTGGGTGGTTAGCAAGCACAACTTCCCGGGCAAGCGTTGGCTGGTCACCTTGATCGACCTGCCGTTCTCGGTATCGCCGGTGGTTGCGGGCCTGGTCTTCATCCTGTTGTTCGGCCGCGATGGTTGGTTCTGGCCGATGATCGAGGACGGGCTACGCCTGCACCTGCCGGTACTCGGTGAAACCCTGTTGCAGCTGCCGCGTATCGTGTTTGCGATCCCCGGCATCGTGCTGGCCACGGTGTTCGTCACCTTCCCCTTCATCGCGCGTGAGCTGATGCCGCTGATGGAGCAGCAGGGCAGTGATGAGGAACTGGCCGCGCTGACGCTGGGTGCCAATGCCTGGCAGATGTTCTGGAAGGTGACTTTGCCGAACATCCGTTGGGGCCTGCTGTACGGCGTGTTGTTGTGCAGCGCGCGGGCAATGGGCGAGTTCGGAGCGGTGTCGGTGGTGTCCGGGCATATCCGCGGGCGTACCAACACGCTGCCGTTGCATGTGGAGATTCTCTACAACGAATACGCCTACAGCGCCGCGTTTGCCTGCGCCTCGCTGCTGGCCGCCACCGCCTTGCTGACGCTGGTGGTGAAATCATTCCTGGAGTGGCGCCACGGTCAATCGCTGGCCGCCGCCCATCGTCATTGAGGTCGCAATGAACATCCGCATACACAACCTGGGCAAGCAGTACGGCACGTTCCCCGCATTGGACGGCGTGAGCCTGGATATCCGCAGTGGTGAGTTGCTGGCCTTGCTGGGGCCATCGGGCTCGGGCAAGACCACCTTGCTGCGTGCGCTGGCCGGACTGGAGCATCCTGAGCGTGGAGAGATTCTGTTCGATGGCGAAGATGCCACCGGTTTGAGTGTGCAGGCACGCCGCGCCGGTTTCGTCTTCCAGCATTACGCCTTGTTCAAGCATCTGGACGTGCGCCGCAATATCGCCTTCGGGCTGGAAGTGCGGCGTGGTGCCGAGCGTTGGCCGAAGGCACGCATCGACGCCAAGGTCGATGAGCTGCTGGCGCTGGTGCAGCTCGATGGGCTGGGCGCGCGCTATCCGGCGCAGCTGTCCGGTGGCCAACGGCAGCGCGTGGCGCTGGCCCGCGCGCTGGCGATCGAGCCGCGCGTACTGCTGCTGGATGAACCGTTCGGCGCGCTGGATGCACAGGTGCGTCGCGACCTGCGCCGTTGGCTGCGCGAACTGCACGATCGCACTGGGCTGACCACGGTATTCGTCACCCACGATCAGGAAGAAGCCCTGGAGCTGGCCGACCGTGTCGCCATCCTCAACCGTGGCCGCATCGAACAGGTGGGTACACCGGGCGAGGTCTACGACCAGCCGGCGTCGCCGTTCGTCTATGGCTTTGTCGGTGAGGCCAACCGGCTGCCGGCACGCGCGCACGGGCAGACGCTGGAAGTTGCCGGGGCACAGTGGCCACGCACCAGCGCGGTGCCGGAAGGTGAGGCGCTTGAGGTGTTCGTGCGGCCGGAGGATCTGCTGGTCGAGGCCGATGGCCACTGGCAGGCCACGGTTGGGCTGGTACAGCGCAGTGGCCCGCGCCAGCGCCTGCGCGCGCGCCTTGCTGGCGCAACTACCGAGCTGGAAGTGGAGTTGCCGGCTGATGCGCCCGCGTATGCGGCAGGCCAGTCAGTCCGGCTGGGAGCCCGCCGTTACGGGGTATTTCCTTTGGCCGAACATTGATTTGGGACGAATCCGGGGCACATGGGTGTTGCATCGCAATATCAATGTGGTTAAAAATTTGTGAACCGCTGCCATGAGGGCAGCGGCCCCCCACACCCTGGAGATTCGCATGATGCACAGCAAGCGTCTTGTCGCCGTGGCCTGCGCCGCCCTGTTGTCCGTTCCGTTTGCCGTCAGTGCCCAGGAGAGTGAGGAGTCCACCTCTCCGTTCAGCGCCAGCTTTGGCGTGACCACCGACTACGTGTTCCGTGGTGTGTCGCAGACCGACAATGAGCCGGCGTTCCAGGCCGGTGCCAACTACACCGCACCGTTCGGCCTGTACGTGGGCGTGTGGGGCTCGAACGTCGATTTCGGCGAAGGCGGCCCGAACTTCGAAGTCGATTACAACATCGGCTGGAGCAAGGACCTGTCCGACAGCTGGAACCTGGACCTGGGGGTCAACCGCTACACCTACACCAGCGCCTCCAGCGGCTACGGTGACATCGATTACAACGAATACCTGGCCAAGGTCACCTGGACCGGCCCGGTGGTCGTCAGCGGCCTGCTGGGCTACGCCGACGATTACAGCAACAGCGGCGCCGAGCAGATCTACGCCGGTCTGGATGCCAGCTACGAGATCGGCCACGGTTTCTCGGTCGGTGCATCGGCCGGTTACACCACGATCAAGGCCGATAGCAACGAATGGCCGCGTCGTTCGGATTACTTCGATGGTTCGGTGTCGGTGTCCAAGGGTTTCGGCCCGGCCACCGCAACCCTGGGGTATTACGACACCTTCGGTTCGGATGCCGCCGACCTGCGCCGCGGTTCGGACACCTACAAGCCGGGCGTGGTGTTCAGCGTCTCGGTCGACGTGCCCTGATCCACGCGTGATGCAAAAAGAAAAAGGCGCCGAAAGGCGCCTTTTTCCGTAGTGCCGACCCATGGTCGGCAACGGGCATTACCGGTGACGCCAATGCCGACCATGGGTCGGCACTACCGATTCCGCCTGAGCTCAATTCCAGCTCAACACAACCTTGCCGGCCTTGCCCTGTTCCATCAGGTCGAAACCTTCCTGGAAACGGTCCACCGGCAGCTGGTGGGTCATCACCTTGCCCAGCGGGAAGCCGCCCAGCACCAGCTGGGTCATCTTGTACCAGGTCTCGTACATCTTGCGGCCGTAGATGCCCTGCACGGTCAGGCCCTTGAAGATGATCTTGTCCCAGTCGCAACCGGCGCCCTTGGGCATGATGCCGAGCATGGCGATCTTGCCGCCGTGGTACATGCAGTCGAGCATGTCGTTGAAGGCGCGCGGGTTGCCGCTCATTTCCAGGCCCACGTCGAAGCCTTCCATGTGCAGCTCGGCCATCACGTCCTTCAGCGACTGGTTGGCGACGTTGACCACGCGCGTGGCGCCCATGTCGGCAGCCAGCTTCAGGCGGAAATCATTGACGTCGGTGACCACCACATTGCGCGCACCGATGTGCTTGCAGATGCCTGCTGCGATGATGCCGATCGGGCCGGCACCGGTGATCAGCACGTCTTCGCCGATCACGTCGAACTCCAGCGCGCAATGCGCGGCATTGCCGTAGGGATCGAAGAACGCGGCAAGCTCGGACGGGATCTGGTCCGGGATCGGCCACAGGTTGGTGGCCGGCATCACCATGTATTCGGCGAAGGCGCCGTTGACGTTGACGCCGATACCGACGGTGTTCGGGCACAGGTGCTGGCGGCCGCCGCGGCAGTTTCGGCAATGGCCGCAGACGATGTGGCCTTCGGCCGAGACGCGCTGGCCGACTTCATAGCCGGTCACGCCCGGGCCGATCTCGGCGATGCGGCCGACAAACTCGTGGCCGATGGTCAGGCCCGGCTTGATGGTGCGCTGGCTCCACTCGTCCCACAGGTAGATGTGCAGGTCGGTGCCACAGATGGCGGTCTTTTCCAGCTTGATCAGTACCTGGTTCGGGCCCGGCGTAGGCACCGGCACCTCTTCCATCCAGATGCCCTTGGTCGCTTCGCGCTTCACCAGCGCCTTCATCGTCTGTGCCATTGCAGGAGACCGCAGTGTGAGGAAAGAGGGCGATTATAAGCTTTCAGCCGTAACCGCCCGGTACTGACCGATGGCAGGGGAGACGGACGGTTACAACGGCTACAATCGGCCCTTCCAAACTTTCGGATGTGCGTAATGCGCGTGAATTTCCTTGCGTTTTCCATCGTTGCTGGCCTGGGCCTGGCGCAGACCGCGCACGCCGCCGAAGGCATGTGGGTACCGCAGCAGTTGCCCGAAATTGCCGGCCCGCTGAAGCAGGCTGGCCTGAAGCTGGACCCGCAGCAACTGGCCAACCTCACCGGCGACCCGATGGGCGCGGTGGTTGCGCTGGGTGGCTGCACCGCCAGCTTCGTTTCGCCGCAGGGCCTGGTGGTGACCAACCATCATTGCGCCTACGGTTCGATCCAGCTGAACTCCACCGCCGAGAAGAACCTGATCAAGGACGGCTTCAACGCGCCGACCCTGAAGGACGAACTGAGCGCCGGTCCGAACGCCCGCATCTACGTGCTGGACGACATCACCGATGTCACCGCACAGGCCAAGGCCGCCATCGCTGGCGCCGGCAACGACCCGCTCAAGCGTACCCAGGCGCTGGAAGCCTTCGAGAAGCAGGCCATCGCCGCCTGCGAAACCGATGACGCCTACAGCTGCACCCTCTATAGCTTCTCCGGCGGCAACACCTACCGCCTGTTCAAGAACATGGAAATCAAGGACGTGCGCCTGGCCTATGCGCCCCCGGGCAGCGTCGGCAAGTTCGGCGGTGACGTCGACAACTGGATGTGGCCGCGCCACACCGGCGATTTCTCGTTCTACCGCGCCTACGTCGGCAAGGACGGCAAGCCGGCCGCCTTCGCCGCCGACAATGTGCCGTACCAGCCCAAGCATTGGCTGAAGCTGGCCAACCAGCCGCTGGGCGAGGGTGATTTCGTGATGGTGGCCGGTTACCCGGGCCGCACCGACCGCTATGCGCTGGTCAGTGAATTCGAGAACACCGCCACCTGGACCTACCCGTCGATCGCCAAGGCCTACAAGGACCAGATCGCGATGGTCGAAGCGGCCAGCAAGGACAACCAGGACATCGCGGTGAAGTACGCGTCCAACATGGCCAGCTGGAACAACACCAGCAAGAACTACGACGGCCAGCTGGACGGCTTCAAGCGCAACAACGTGCTCGGCCAGAAGCAGGCTGCGGAAACCGCGGTGCTGGAATGGCTGCGTGGCCAGGGCGCTGCCGGCAAGCCGGCGCTGGATGCGTTTGCACAGCTGCAGACGCTGGGCCAGCAGTCGCGCATGAACCAGGCGCGTGACCTGAATCTGGCGATGCTCAATCGCACCGGCACCCTGGGCACTGCCGTGCGCCTGTACCGCCTGGCGATCGAGAAGGCCAAGCCGGACGCACAGCGTGAAGAGGGTTACCAGGAACGCGATCTGCCGACCATCGAAGGCGGCCTGAAGCAGATGGACCGTCGCTATGTGCCGGCCATGGACCGTCAGTTCCAGCAGTACTGGTTGCAGCAGTACGTGCAGCTGCCGGCTGGTCAGCACCTGTCGGCGTTCGACAAGTGGATTGGCGGCGTTGATGCCAAGGCGGTCGACGCAACGGTGGCGCGTCTGGACGGCTCCAAGCTGGGCAGCCTGGACGAGCGCCTGAAGTGGTTCGGTGCCGACAAGGCCGCGTTCGAGGCCAGCAACGACCCGGCCATCCAGTACGCGGTGGCAGTGATGCCGGCACTGCTGGAGCTGGAGCACCAGCGCAAGCTGCGCATGGGCGAGGAACTGGTGGCACGTCCGCTGTTCCTGCAGGCCATTGCCGACTACAAGAAGACCAAGGGCGAGTTCGTCTACCCGGATGCCAACCTGTCGCTGCGCATCACCTTCGGCAACGTGAAGGGTTACACCGGTCTGGACGGCAAGGTGCAGGAAGCCTTCACCGACCTGGAAGGCATCGTTGCCAAGGAAACCGGCAAGGACCCGTTCGATTCGCCGCAGGCGCTGATCGATGCGGTCAAGGCCAAGCGTTACGGCGGCTTCGAGGACAAGCGTATCGGCAGCGTGCCGGTGAACTTCCTCTCCGACCTGGACATCACCGGCGGCAACTCCGGCTCGCCGGTGCTGGACGCACACGGTCGCCTGGTTGGTCTGGCGTTTGACGGCATCTGGGAATCGGTCGCCAGCAACTGGGTGTTCGACCCGGTGATGACCCGCATGATCTCGGTCGACGAGCGCTATATGCGCTGGATCATGCAGGAAGTGGCGCCGGCACCGCAGCTGCTGAAGGAAATGGACGCCGCCTCGAAGTAATCTTGAGTTGCGTGGTTCAAGTAAAAGCCCGGACGGGAAACCGTCCGGGCTTTTGTTTTGCCCCCTCCCTTCCGCGTAGCGAAGGGGAGGGCTGGGGAGGGGTGAGCTTTGGGCGGGCTGATGCAGCCGATGCCTGGCGACTGTAGTGCCGAGCCATGCTCGGCAGAGGCTTTCCCCGTAAAGCCCAACTGTAGTGCCGAGCCATGCTCGGC
>NZ_JBRRDW010000051.1:0-32420 GCF_056759895.1 Stenotrophomonas sp. STEN038 | reverse complement strand
TTTTACAATCCAACACGCCGCCACAGCCATCTAGGCGGGGTCAGTCCTGACGAGTTCGAGGCAGCGCATCGCCACCCTCGGTCAGGTGTCCACTAAATCCTGGGAACTCCAAACCCGCTTCGCGGGCCGGCTTAATTCCGGAGTTGGGTTGCAATGACAGATTGGTCGTCTCTGCTATTAGCTTCATCCATCTACGCCTTGGGTTTCCTTGGGCTATTCGGCGTTTCGCTGCTTCCCCTCCGGGCCTTAAGCGCATTGCGGCGTAACGCATTTCTCTGGCACTCGTCCGTCCTCGGCAAGACTTCTCTCATTCTGGTGGGCTTTGCGGCCATTGCTGCCATAGCTATTGGCGTTCCTCAGATTGCTGGAGTATTCCATTGCCTCACCGAGATGCATTGCGGCGCTAATCGCGCCAGCGGCTGGCTCTTCCTTGCCGTCTTTGGAGCCTGCTATCTTGCATTTGAGCTGGTCTCCACCGTTGTTCTGGCGGTTGCACGCAAGGTTGGTAGCATTGCAACCTAACAATTCATTCAAGCCGACGCTGCTTCGCGGCGCAGCTTATTTCCAGAGTTAGGAGCCATGACTAGGATTGTCGGAGCCGCACTTCTACTATTACCAAGCCTCGCGCTTGGGCAAAACTGCTCGTGCAACCCTGTCGAGTCCAAAGCCCAATGGACTAGGGGACTGTTCCAGGGATCTACATACGTTTTCTATGGTCGTGTCGACTCTGTTGCAACGCCATTTCTTGGCTCCAACGAGACTCGGGACCAACCCACTGTTACACCCCTTCACCATTTCAAGGGCACCTTCCCCGGCGGCGAGCTTCGCGGAGCAGACTGCGGGTCAGCTGTGCTCCCAGAGGAGACGGCGGTCTTCTTCGTTGACGGTTACAACCGCATCAAGTCATGCTCAATCGGAGTTAGCGGCATCACCCCCCAGGAAATTCATTCCGGTGTCATCCAGCTCTCCCGGCATGGCACCTAACAATTCATTCAAGCCGAACCCACTTCGCAGGTAGGCTTAATTCCAGAGTTAGGCGGCGGTGCGCTGGGTTGGCTGGCCCTTCTTCTTTCGGCAGCAACAACGGTAAGTCACTGGTCGGCTCCGGGTAACAGTTCCAACTGTTTCTGGCAGCGGCAAGCCCACCACTTCGCCTTACGTTTCACTGCTCCACCGCAATCATTTCATCGAACTTCGGCGACAAAGCTCGGCAGGGTTTCCCGGGCAAGCTCCATCCCGCGAGCTGTGGCATGATCGGTCCGCGTTAGGTTGCACAAGCAAGGCAGCACTGGCCCGGGGAGCGGTAAGTGGCCACAGCCGCCGAACAGTTCATTCAAGCCGACGCCGCTGCGCGGGTCGGCTTAATTCCAGAGCCAGGGGGTATGAAAGTGTCAAAGAGTCGTACCGCACTACTCCGTGAGATCTTCTCGCAAGGGTTCCGCACCCCGGACTGGCGGCACAAAGAGCCGCTGCCCGTCGTTCCAGCAGAAATTTTCTTCTCCGACAACGACGATGAAGAGAGCATTGCCGTTAACCTAGAGGATCATCCTGGCGTTGTCTTCTTCAAAAGCAAACTTGAGGAGATTGCGGCAAAGCCCGAGGTCGCCGCGGTACTCGTCAACATATATGACCTAGACCCGGTTATTTGTGGTGGCTGGCCATACGCGGAGAACGTTCACCTACTTACCTCAGCTCCAGAGGAGGTGGTTCGATCGTGGGCTGCGGAGTTGCGTGCTGATGGCGCTGCGCCAGGCTGGCCATACGGTGAGCCACGGAAGTTTCCACAAGCAGCTGAGGGGCAGAACTGGTGGTGGCTGTCTTGGGACTAGCCCCCTAACAGTTCGTTCAAGCCGACGCCGCTTCGCGGCGCGGCTTAATTCCGGAGTGAGGGGACATTTGAAACTCATGCGACTGCCGTTAATTTCCGTCGTCTGCACGATGCTCTGTGGCTGCGTCTCTTTCGGACCGGCTGACGGACATCTATACGTAACCGGCTCCGCACCGTTCGATTCAAACTGCTCCCTATCCGTCCGAGCTACCGATTCCAGCGGCACCCCTGTGCAGCACGCGGTCTCAGGCAGCTTCCGTGAGAGCTTCTATATTGGCCCTTCGCGCAAAGGCCACATTGCCTATTTACGGTGTGGCGACACTGTTGTAGCCAAACGTAGCTTCAAGTACGGCCAAGATGTGCGTATCGGCGGGGAGCTTGCCATTGGTGGCGGTGCCCCCTAACAATTCATTCAAGCCGACTGCCACTTCGTGGCAGCGGCTTAACTCAGAGCGTTAGGCATCGTATACACGTCCCCGCCAGACAACAGACCAAATCACCGCCAGCCCATATGACCCATTTGTATCGCTACATACCAATTTGGCGTCGCGTACAAGGCGGCGCAGTTCTCTATCGCGTCTTTGAAGTTATCGGCATTGGATTCACTGTTCAAAGCAAAGACTTCTTCCACGCAGGCGCACCAGTTGGCGCCGCGGCATCACTGGAAGCACAGTTCTTGGAACTGTTAATTGAGCAAGATCCGCATCACCGGTTCGGGACTGCACCAACGATTGAGGCGGCGGTTTTGGCGTTCGACCAGTACTTCGAGTCTACGGCCGATGCCTAACAGTTCATTCAAGCCGAACTCGCTTCGCGAGTCAGCTTAATTCCAGAGTTAGCCTTCCGAGAAAGTTCATGCGCAAGCTCCTCACTACAGCGGCACTTCTTCCGGTTCTAGCAACGGCATCGCCGCCGCCGGATAGCATCAATGACCTTTTCGCCGGAACCTGCATGAAGCACTTCTACTCACAGGACGATCTGCGAAAAGCTATGGCTGACATGCGCGCTCCGGAGGCTCCCCCTGAGAAGGCAGAATTCTTTCTTGGCGGTAAGCCTGGCAAAGCGTGGTTTGTGTTGGCGCCGTCCACGGCATATGTGGTCGCACTCCGCGAAGACACTCTTTGCGCTGTGTTCGCACAGCGTGCCGACTCCAATCGCGTTCAGCATGGCTTCGCGGCGCTGGTGGGCAAGGCCCCGGAGCCGCTTATGTCTACGGCGCAGAGTCCTGCCGGGCTAGGTCCAAACGATGCACGCACTCATACCGTCACATACGCGTGGTCGCGGCCCCAAGACAAAGATGAGCTGCTCTTTGTCCTCACTACTTCTGACAGTGACGAAGCTACGGCTCAAGCCATGATTTCAATGGCACTAGTCGGTAAGACTAACAGTTCGTTCAAGCCGACGCCGCTTCGCGGCACGCCTTAACTCAGGCATTAGGCGCCGGAGGAGATATGTCTGCACTCTTGCAATGGAGCTTGGCAGTCCTCGCGGTAATCGGCGCGTTTCTCGTCGCGGGCGTCTCTGGGGCACTCGCCACTGAGATGCTGGGCTTCTGGCACCTCCCTGGCGCTGGCTTCCTGGCAGCTCTCGCTGTTGTCGTAACCGCCTACCTTGCCGCACCGAGACGGAGGACTCTCTTCTCCTGCGCCGCCTTCCTGATTGGCGCCATTGCCGCATGGATACTGCTTGAGCCCTCCTCATATCCGGACTCACAGCGCTACGGAGAGCTTGCATACCAGCCCACTCACCTGCCTGTTGTCGCCACCTGCATAGGTGGCATCATTGGGCTGGCAATCATTGGCATCCTGAGGCTTCGGCCCCGTGCCTGACAATTCATTCAAGCCGACGCCGCTACGCGACGCGGCCTAACTCCGAAGTCAGAGCCAAAATGAAGCTTCCGGCGCCCGACCAAGAAGAGATCACCGACCTGGAGAAGACGGTTGGCTTGCCGCTGCCAGCGGCCCTCATTGAACTCTATGCCTGCCGCGGCAACGGAGGCTTTGGGCCCCACTATGGCCTATTGGGCCTCGGATCGGGGCACGTGACAGACCAGGGCGATACGGCACTTAGCCTCTACCGTCTCTTCAGCGAGCCAGACCCGGACGAGCCCGGCTGGGCGTGGCCCAAGCACCTGCTACCCATCCTTCATGTTGGCTGCGCCATCTATTACTGCATAGACTTGGCAACACCAGGCAATCCCGTGGTCCAGTTCGATCCCACTGGTTGCGGCCCCAGTGAGAGCTGGGACAGCGCATTCTCGATGATCTCTCCCGAGCTGGAGCCTTGGCTAAGTGGGCTCTAACAATTCATTCAAGCCGACGCCGCTTGGCGGCGCAGCTTACTCCAGAACTAGGCCGGGGAAGATAGATGGGCAGCACACATAGATTCATTGCAGACCCCGCCGATCTGTCTGAAGTGCTTGCTTGGTTCCGGTCTCTGCCACAAGCACCAACGGAGACACAATCAGACCGAGGAACAGTCTTGTACTTTCCTGCGTATGGTCCGCTCTCCTTCCGAGTAGACGGTAGCATCGACCCAAACACCTCCCCAGTCGTCACAGTATTCCTTCCCCGCGTCAGGCGTGGCCAGCTTTGGACGGTCGGTGAAGTGCACTTTCTCGCCACACCGCTTCGGCAGAAATTCCCCGCTTTGCACAAGCTGAGCTTGTCATTGGGCAAGTGGCTGTCTCAACTTGATTGCGTGTATTCCAACAAGCAGCGGGACAATTCGTTCGACTACTATCTGGAGGGCTCTGTGCGCAACTACGACCCGCCAGTCTTTGCCTTTGAGTCCGGTCTGCGTGCACTCAAGGCCGGTCGCTACTTCGTAGCTGACGACGATACGGAGCAAAGACTTGATTCGCTGTGCAACGTACTTCGGCTACGGGGCGTTGACTGCGCCGTGGCCTGACAATTCATTCAAGCCGATGCCGCTTCCCGGCCCGGCTTAACTCCAGCGGAGGGCCGAAGATGCAGATATTCGAGTGGCGCAAGGCGCGATGGTATCGATACTTGGTAGTTGTTGCTACGGTTATTGCGATAGCCATCCTGGCCTCCCATCCAGAGTTGCGACTGTTGCTTCCACTCGTCGATGCCTTTGGATTAGATCTCTTTGCTTGCTTGATCGGCTCACAGGTTTTCGCCTTCGTGCAGCCGCTGGCGTCAGCGTTCCATCGGGCGGTTCTTGAGCCAGCACTCCACGGAGCGTTCTCGCTGGCCATGTTTCTACTAGGCGTATCAGGTCCTTATCCAGAGGCGCAGGTGATGATGCCAAGGCCGCTTTGCAGATTTGGGGCCTGACAGTACATTCAAGCCGAACCCGCTGCGTGGGCAGGGTTGATTCCGGCAGGCAGGAGGCGGAGTTATGGGACCACAAGAGATTCTCGCAGTTGCTGCAACGCTGGGGCTGCTGATCGTGCTGTCAGGCTGCTGGATCATGATGCGAGCTCTTCGCACCAAGTCCAGTCGGCTGCTCTTCACTTCCGTGGTTGCCCTCATCTTGTGGGCCTTCCTCTCTGACACGGTCTACAGAGCGGTCTTCTACTATTCCGATCTCTCCGAACCGAAGCCTTGGCAAAACTGGTTTTACCTGTCGTTGGAGATAGTGGTACCGGCACTCCTGATCCTCTGCGCATCCACCTGCTTCTGGTTGGTGGCTCGGTCGCTGCCCCGGCACCACAATTCAACCAAACCAACGTCGCTTCGCGACACCGCTGAACTCCAGAGTGAACCTTGATGAAGAAGCTCTTCAGCGCATTCCTGTTTTTGCTGACTCTCTGCGGCGCTTCGTTCGCTCAAGGGAAGGAAGAGGAACTACTTGGACCCGACAAATGGCCGACTACCGTGAGCGCGACTGTCGCCGACCTCCTTTCCACGCTCTCCGCAGCGGACAAGCAAGCCATTCGCAATACAAGCAAGGACGACCTTGTTCGATATCACCGAGGCTGGGGTACAGGCATCAGGAATCAATACGGGCTCTGGCGCGGGAATCAAGCGCTCATCGAGGATGCATGCCATAAGCCATGCCACCCGGATACCGCATCAAACAGAATTATTGAGGCTGTTTGGCAGGCCCTTCAGGATGAGGGCTGACCGTTCATTCAAGGCGACGCCGCCACGCGACTCGGTTGGACTCCGGAGTTGAACCAACGTGAAAGCCCGCGCGCGTCGAGGAGATGGAACACTGATCGCAATTGGCACGGCCGTCTGCGTCGTCGGGCTATGGCTTTGGTGGTTCGCCAGCCCTTCGCCCCACCGCTACATCGAGCTGGTTGTTGCCCTGCCAACGACATGCATCGGCCTTATGATCATTGGCGCCACCATCGCCAGCAGTCATCGTCCAGCTGGAGGATTCTGGTTCTGGCTGGGGCTCTGTACATTGGCTCTTGCCGCGCTTCCGCTTCTTGGGCTTATTGCCCTCCTTGTAATCGGGACCGTCGCCTGACAATTGATTCAAGCCGACGCCACTGAACGAATCGGCATAACTCGGAAGCTGGGTGTCATGTTCAAATGGCTTAGGCAACTCTGGGAAGGTCCTGTTGTAGCGACTGCGGCCCACCCGTTATTCGGCACCATGGAGCTCACCAGGATTCGTGGGGAAGAATCATGGGGTGCGGATTCCGTTCCTTTTGCAGATCGGACGATTTCCGTCTACGTCAACACAGTCAACTCGAAAGCCCCTTCGAAGAAGCAGATTTCGTTCTTTCAGAGAGCAATCAACGACGAGACTGCCTTGTTCCAGCAGTCGGCATCCGTGCTGGTCCCGACATATGAGCGGATCTACGGACCGCTTGCGGGCTCGTGGGACGACACATTCGAGTTCGTCGGCATTGGGATACCGCTTGATGCCGATCCAAACAACCCATGGCTGCTTCAATTTGAAACAGTTGGCGGTCGATACGCCCTCTTTACCATCCACTTCAAAGATGGCGTAGCTGAGCGCTACGATCATGACACCTGACAATGTGTCCGAGCGGGGCTCGCTTTGCGGGCCGGCTCAATTCCGGAGCAAGTCGTTATGTGGCAACGCCGGCAGCTTAGACAAACCATCATCAGCACCGGCTGCGTGGGCGCCCTATTTGGCATCCTGCCCGTCCTTGCGCTGCTGGTATCCAGCGTGGAGCACCAGCACCTTCCAAGCCATTCCCGGCCACTCATGGCCCAAGCGTTTGATCTCGGTCTTCTGTTTGCAGGCAGCATCCTGTTCTGCATCATCACGTTTGGCCTGGTTCCAATGGCTGTGCAGTATTGCTTTATCTGGATGGTGCGCCGCTGGACGGGACGCGCTTGACAGTTCATTCGAGCCGGCGCCGATATGTAGCGAGGTTTGACTCCAACGTGAGCCACCATGAAATACACGACAACGTTCTTAATCGCTCTTGCTCTATCTGGTCCCGCAGCTTTCGCTGCGAATGGCCCTTCGGCCCACGCGCTACTCGAACGCATCGCCAGAGAGGGGGGGCACAAGGTCCTCTGGGATCTTTGGGAAAATGAGCGGGATTTTGACCGGGTCATATCCGGTATCGAGTCCGGTGATCCGTCGTGGCTCAAGGTTGCGGTTGGCCTCAAGCCATTCTCGGATGCAGGCGCATCCCTATCAATCAAGTACGCAGTAGCCCTTGCGCTACCCAGGGCGCCAGATCAGGTCTTGCCCTTGACCAGGCAAGGGTTCAATGTCGCGGACATATGTACATCGCCTTTCATTGAGCCAGATCCAGGAGTCGCGGAGGCATATGAGCGACAAACCCTGGCGGCGCTTGCCGGGGTCAGCGACCCGGCGCTCAAGTCACTGGCGGCGGAATGCGCCATGCAGGTCCGTCTTCCGGATGGCACCTGACAATTCGTTCAAGCCGGCCTCACTGTGCGGCACCGCTCAGCCCAAGGTATCGGATGACAGCAACAGCTACACATCGAAAAGCTACCTGCTCACCTCGCAAGCGGTTCTGGGTGGCCAGCCTTTCAGCGCCCTTGCCTGCGCTTGCCGCTGCGTTCCTGGCACCCATCGCGGCTATTCCGCTGCTTGTTGCATGTTGGTTATTGGCGTTGCACTGGGTTCTGGTAGCCCATTCGCCATCCGGCCGGATCGCTGACATACCCATCGCCCGGCTGGTTCTGGTTGCCGTCGGCCTGACGACTGGCATCGCCATTTCCGCGGCAATTGCCGCCGCCATTTCAGCCCCCCTGTTCCTGCATGGAAGATACCAGCACCGAGCTGGCACCCAACAGCTCGTCACCGCCGAAATCGACTCGCGATGGGTTTCGGTAACCACGAGCCATTCCATTTCTGCGAAAGTCGCCGTCCCCTGGAATGGGTTCGCGTGGGGATATCTGACTGCATCTGCAGCGCAGGGAAGTCACCACCTTCCCGATGCACTGAAGGACTCGGCCTGGAAAATTCAAGGACTCGTTCTTCGCTGATCCGCCCCTTCGCTACTTCCAGTGGTCCCACAAGCGCCGTCCCAATTCAAGTGCTGGAACCACTACGGCGATGCGATAGGTAATCGGCTACCTTATGAGCCCTTCCCTATCCCACTTCAAGCGCCGACGCATGCAAGCGACTTCGATGACTCTTCGAAACAGGTGCTTCTGCTTCTTCGTACTGTCAGCTGCACTCCTTGGTGCGGGCTGCAAGGGCGAGCCAGCTGCTACGAAGGATCTGGAGACAGACATCGAAGAAATCGCTGCAACGCTGATCGAGCAGCCTTTGCTGCACTCGATCTCAATTGCAGTCGTGTACCGGGGGAAGGAGTTCACTCGTCACCGCGGTGACATGGTTGCGGGCACCCCGGGACTTCCGAGCGATGCGACGCTCTACGAAATCGGCTCATT
The DNA here is from genome assembly GCF_056759895.1 of Stenotrophomonas sp. STEN038. Classification (NCBI taxonomy): domain Bacteria; kingdom Pseudomonadati; phylum Pseudomonadota; class Gammaproteobacteria; order Lysobacterales; family Lysobacteraceae; genus Stenotrophomonas; species Stenotrophomonas sp. STEN038. The sequence continues at coordinate 23,765 of NZ_JBRRDW010000051.1, read as the reverse complement.
GAGCAAGACGCTGGCAGGCACGCTGGCAGCGAAAGCCGTCCTGGAGCGCAGGATCGGCCTGGATGACGATATCCGGGCATATCTGCAAGGCGACTACCCCAATCTGCAGTACAAGGGCGAGCCGATCCGCATCCGCCATCTGCTGTCGCATACCAGTGGCCTGCCGAACATGCTGCCAGAACGCGCCAACACCGTGCTGGCAGACTTCACCGATCGGCGCACGCCCGCTGAGCTCAATGCCATCTATGCTGGCTATGGCAGGACTGAGTTCTTCAGGGACCTGCATGGTGTCGAGATTGGCCGGGAGCCGGGAAAGGATTACGCGTATTCCAGTACCGGGACCGAACTGGTGGCGCATATCCTGGAAGTCGTCTACAAGAACGACTACGAGTCGCTGCTGCGCGGGTTCCTGCAGGATTCCGCAGCGATGACTGGTGTCACAATCCACCTCGCCGATGCGGACACCAGCCGGCTTGCGGTCGGCTACCACAGTGACAATCCAGTGCCGACCAGCCCGATGCCGCAGCTGCCCTGGGGTGCATCCGGAAACGTGAAGGCAACGGTTCCGGAGATGGTGAAATACCTGAGATTCCAACTCGCCAATGGACCGGTCGTGGAGGAATCCCATCGCACGCTGGTGAACTTCGATCGCGAATTCGGCATCGGCTATTTCTGGAACATCATCAGCGGCGACCGCTTGAAGGGCACTTACCATGCCCATCATGGTGGTGTGCCCCGTTCGCAATGCTATATCTACATCATCCCGAAGTATGACCTTGGCATCTTCGTCATCACCAACCAGAGTGGCGACCAGACCGCACGTGCCATGGAGACGGCGATCGATACGCTGGTTGAGAGAATCGCAGTGCGGGAAAGGACTGCCGGTAACCACGCGTCTCGATAGAGTCAAAGCATCCGGGCGCCTTTCTTTTACGGAAACGAGAATACTCGACAGCGTCGCTTCACTGTCCGCACGATCCGAACGGAAAGCTCAGTCGTTTCACTGCGCCTCCCGGCCCTGACAGACAGGAATGTCGCGATCCCCGAAGCGTTGAAAACCTGCAAGGAGTGTAAAAGCATGGACAACGATATCTCCGCTGCAAAGGAAGCCGAAAGAAACAGGCTGATCGCCCGCATGCGACGAAAAGCCAACTCCATCCTGTACATCGGCATCGGCACTGGCCTCATCATCGTTGGATCAGTACTGACCGGGCATCCCATTCCTCCAGCTATCCTGATTCTGGTGCTCCTGGCGCTGGCTGCATTTCTGATTTTCCAGATGGCAACGGCGTATTCGCTTGGCAAGGCTGCACGACGCCTGCACCAGCAATCCGCAACCAATGATTCCGAGGAATAGTCCGCTGCGACGACGCCATGCTCAACCGATGCCCGGATGGCACATATCCCAGCTGGCTACTCATTGGGAGTCGCCACGTCGCCGTCGCTTCTTGTAGCGACGGCAACGACGTATCGATGGGCACACAATGTCCCGCTGGTCTCTCTTGCCGAAGCAATCTACAGTCACCGAGCCTGATCCAAAGATGAAGCGATTCCTGCTGATAGCACTACTGCTGGCTGGGTCCTTGCCCGCTGCAGCCATCGTCATCCGCCACGATGTTGATGACGCCGCCTATCGGGTGTCCAGCAGCGAGTTTCCTGCGCTGGTCGACATGCCTGGCGAGGGACATGGCAGCCTGATTGCTCCGCAGTGGGCGGTCACGGCAGCACATACCCTGCCCCAGCACGCCGAACTCAGGCAGGTGATGATCAACGGGCTGCCACGCGAGGTGGAGCGCGTCATCATCCACCCGGGTTACAGAACGCTGCCGCAGACGCTGATCGACCAGGCCACGGCCAGTGGTGAGGCGATGTTGATCGTGGTGTTCCTCGCCTCATCGGATGACATCGCCTTGATCAAGCTGAGCCAGCCCGTTACCGATGTCGTTCCGGTAGCTGCCTACAAGCGCGACGATGAGGCTGGGCAGATCATCAAGCTGATCGGCAAAGGGGCTACCGGCACCGGTGACATCGGCCACGACCCCAGTGGCCCCAACCGCACCGAACTGCGCCGCGCCTTCAACAAAGCAAGCAGCGCGTATGACCGTTGGCTCTGCTACGTCTTCGACGCCCCACCTTCGGCCTTGCCACTGGAAGGCGTGCTCGGAAACGGGGACAGCGGCGGCCCTGCATTGATACAGAGCGCTGATCAGTGGTTGCTCGCCGGGTTGGGCTCCTGGAAGGTTGTGCAGGGCAACGTACTAACCGCACGGCCCGGACGCTATGGCCAGGTCGCCTGCAATGTCCGCATCAGCCATTACGCGGATTGGATCGACGGTGTCATCTTGGAGCAGACCCAGGACGCGACGTGAAACTACTCATGGCGCGAAACCTTGCATCTAGGTCCGGGCATTGGAAGATTCCGCAAATCTGCAGCCGGCTTTGCGGAAACGCGCAGCGGTTCCGGATTCGCTGATAGCGACCGGACATAATCGGCGCCCTTCCTATTCATGATTCGTCACGGAGCTTCAATGACAAAAGTTTGTCTCTCCCTGTTCGCCTCCGTCGCTCTTCTCTTCTGCATCCCGGCAGCGCAGGCGCAGCCCGTGTACAAATGCACCGGTCCGAAGGGCGAAACAAGCTACCAGTCCATCCCCTGCCGCGAAGGCGAAACCTCATTGCGCCGGTATGCGTCTCCCTCCCCGTCCAACCCGACCCAGTCCATGACCGCCGCCCCTGCCAGGCCGGGCCAACGGCGCGTGCAGGTTCGCTATACGACAACCGCCGGCAACGAGAACTGCGATGGCGCCAAGGCCATGCGCACGGCAGCGCTGGGCGCGGCAGGAGCACAGGCCACGGCCGATATGCGGACCAGCCTGGACCAGCAGGTCAACGCCGCCTGCAGATAAGCGCAGCGGTGGGGCGTGCGCCAACGGCAGCGTCGGATGGCACAGGCGACCGCGGATGACTGCGCAACTGATGCGCTGAGCAAGCCTGATTGCCACCAGAATTGATTGAACCTATACGCAATACGTTCAATCATCATCTGGCTTACCTCGGTACCGGGTCAGCCGGGGCGCCTGGCTGATCGGGCGCGAGCAGCCCGTTGTCCATCGAGGGAATCCATGCGATGCGATTCTTCAGCCAGACGCTCCTGCTCGCCCTGCTCCTGCTCCCGCCGCTGGGCGCGGCCGCCCAGGGCCACGGCAGCTTGAAGGTGGACAGCTCACAGGTTGTCGGCCTGACCGCACTGCTGGAAGCGCAGCCGCGCCACCCGGAGGCGACCAGCATCCGCGCCCTGCTGCTTGAATGGGAGGACAGCACCAAGGACGCGGTGGATTATGTCTGCCCGGAGGTGCTGGCGCCGGTGCCCGCCGCGGGTACTCCCAATGGTCCGGAGCTGATGGCGCAGTTCATCTTCGGCAGCGCGGCCTACCAGGTCGCCAACCCATCACAGAAGGGTGCACTGCAGCCTTCGCAGCTCGCCGGCATGCGCAGCATGCTCAAGGCCTACAAGGCATTGCTGGCCAGCGATCCTGCCGCGCGCATCGAGCGCTTTGATGCGCTGGCGTTGATGGATGCCCAAGGTACGCTTCCAGCTTACCTTGAGCCCATTGTCACGCTTGGTTGCAAGTGACCGATGTCGTACAGCCCAACCGATATGCTTCCGTATCCAAGCCTCCCATGCAGACGCCCCCTGATCCCATGAACATCCAGCTCCGACCGGAAACGCCCGCCGACATCGCATCCATCGACGCGGTGACAGTCGCCGCCTTTCTGGAAGCACCGCATACCGATCACACCGAACAGTTCATCGTGGCCGCATTGCGCCGCTCCGGCCAGCTCACCGTTTCCCTGGTAGCGGAACAATCGGGCGCCATCGTTGGCCACGTTGCGGCATCGCCGGTGACCATCGCCGGTGCAGACATTGGTTGGTACGGGCTTGGACCGGTATCGGTCCTGCCCCACTTGCAGGGAAAGGGCATAGGTACCCAGCTGATCGACGCAGCGCTCGAGCAACTGCGTGTGCTTGGTGCAGGTGGCTGCGTGGTGCTTGGCGATCCGGGCTACTACGAGCGGTTTGGATTCAAGGCCACTGATGCGCTTACCTTGCCGGGCGTCCCCGCCGAGTACTTCCAGGCGCTTTCGTTCGGTATGCGCATGCCGCAGGGAGCGGTTGCCTATCACGCATCGTTCTCGGCGCAGGAATAGCGATGTTGCGCACGCCTGCGCGCAGCATTTGCGAGCGCCGGATTCGCACACAGCCAGCATCGCGCACGTTTTCCTGCATGGCTATCGCAGGCAATTCCAGACTCCAGACGCTTGCTAGCAATGACATTCATAGGCAGAGTTGCGCACGTCCAACACCCCGATCAGCAACGAACCGACTGATCCGCCATCCATGCACTAGAAGGGAGCCCCGGATGCGACACACCACTGCCCATCGCACTAACCACAACATTTTTCTGCCGGAAGCATTGCGCCGTGGCCGCCTCGCATTGCTGGCCCTGTTGTTCACCCTTGTGCTTGCCGCCTGTGGCAAGCCGGTTCCGGCGGACAAGCAGGCTTATGTCGGCACGTGGGAGTCGACCACCACCTCGCTGCTCATCGATGCCAGCGGGCGCGTCATCTACAAGCACCAACCCAGCCCGTCGGTGAGCAAATCACTGGATGCACCCATCAAGGCCTATGAAGGCAATGACTTCATCGCAGGAGTCGGCCCGTTGACCACGCGTTTCGTGGTCTCCGTGCCGCCGCATCAAGTGAATGGAAACTGGAAGATGACGGTCGATGGGCAAGAGCTCACTCGGCGCTGAACCGATTGCCGCTTGAAAATTCGCCAAGTCGATCACCACGGCAGCTGCGGCTGCCACAGCACAGGCACTGCACGATGCGACCCAATGTAGTTTCCCTGTTGTTGTTTGCAGGCTTGGCATCGCCCGCTGCCGCCACACCGCTGGACCACCAGCAGGCCTATAACGACTGCCTGGCCAAGGCCGGTGACATCAACAACGGCACGGTGGAGGCTTGTTCGTCTGTGACCTCGGAGCATGCCAAGGCGGAGATGACACGCCTCTACCGTGCCTTCTACAGCAAATTGCTTGCAGAGAACGCGAACGACGCAGCAAGGCTCGAGCGCGCCCAGAAGGGCTGGCTGGTGTACCGGGACCTGCACTGCGAACTCGCGGGCTCCTATGTTGGCTCGCCGATGTATTCGTTCTGTCCAATGCAGCTCAACATTGACCGGGTCATTGAACTGCGCGAGCTGGTCGGGCAATGAAACGCATTGCTTTGCCGGCGGCAACATTGAAGCGCTTGCCAGAAGCATGACCAGCTCCTAAGATCTGCGCGTCCTCGCGGCTCTACGCGATGGCCGTAAGCGTTTACGTCAACCAACGCGCCCACCAACTCCGGCATTGCCGGGGCTGTTCATCCATCCATGGGTGATAGGCGCCATTGCTTGACCGGATCCAGGAGATCACCGTGAACGCTATAGACAAAACCACCATCGTATTTGGCATTCCCAAGCTGCCCTTGCGCTACGGCGCGTTGGTCATGCCCTTGCTGCTGTCCATCCTGATGACCTGCGTCGTCTCCCTGATCAGCACACTGAAGAGCATCGGCATGTCGCCGCTGCTCGGCTCCAAGTGGCTCGCTGCCTGGGGTGTCTCGTGGCTGGTCGCCTTCCCAATCCTGCTGTTGTTGTTGCCAGTGGTACGCAAGGCGACGGCGGCGTTGGTGCGGTCAGCCTGACATTCCGAACTTCCGGCCCGCCTTGCGGGCCGGTTCCCCTCTGTCCTGCTCGGGAAGCCATGGTGCCGGCCACTGCAATGCACGCATACTCGAATCCCTGAGGCACCTTGCCGGCTCCTACCATGACCGACCCTTACAACACCTCCACCAACCGTGCGGTACCTACCCTGCTCACCGACGCGATGATCACCACTGCCCTGGAACTGCCGGGCTACCGTGCCGTACGCAACCTCGGCCTGGTACGCGGCATCACCGTGCGTTCGCGCTCCATCGTTGGCAATTTCCTGGGCGGGTTGCAGACCATCTTCGGCGGCAACATCACCATCTACACGGAGCTGTGCGAACAGGCCCGCGATGAAACCTACCGCGACATGGTCACCCATGCCCGCCAGCTTGGCGCCAATGCAATCATTGGTGTGCGCTACGACGCCACCGAGCTGATGACCGGACTCACCGAAGTGCTCTGCTATGGAACTGCGGTGGTGGTGGAAACGGATACCCGCTGATCGCGACTCCCGTGTTTCGCGAGCGGCCTCCGTCGAACCTGCAGCAGTTCCACCCAAGCTCAGCTGGAAGCAACCTGCGGCGTGATCCGCACTCCATCACGAAGGATCGCATGCGAACGAAATTGCTGGCCCAGCTCATCGGCTTTCTAGTGATTGTGCCGAGCACCTTGACGGCACTGTTCTACAGCGCATTGGGCGCGATGTTCGCGGCGGAGTCGATACAACGCCAGGAGCATCTTGGCAGTGCTGCGCTGGTGTTGACCTGCCTGACTGGCGGCTGGCTCGGCATCATCGCCTTGTGGCGTGCCTATTTCGTGCTTGGCACTGGCCAGCGCACCTTCAACACCACATTTATCTGGATCGGTTTCGGCTGTGGCAGCCTGGTTTCATTGACACTGATCGGAATGGTGAACGGTTCGCTGCTTTTCCGGGGACTGTTCTTTGGTTGGCCGCTGCTGGCGGTTGCCGTGTTCACTGCAATGCTCCTACGCTGCGGCACTCCGGCCGCCCCCCCTGCACCCTCCGCCTGACCTCGCTGGAGTCGTCATGCCGCGCAACGTCCTTTTCATCTGCACCCAGAACCGTCTGCGCAGTCCTACCGGAGAGCAGGTCTTCGCCAACTGGCCGGGTATCGAAACGCAGTCGGCCGGGCTGGGAAATGATGCCAGTACGCCGGTGTCACCGGAGCTGTTGGCTTGGGCGGATCTGATCTTTGTGATGGAGAAAGCCCACCGCAACAAGTTGTCGAAGAAGTTCCGCGCCAACCTGGATGGCAAGCGGGTAATCTGCCTCGACATTCCGGATGACTACGACTACATGGACCCGATACTGGTGCAGTTGCTCAAGCACAAGGTGACGCGGTTCCTGCCGGTGGGATGAGTGGCACTACGGCTTGGCCAGGAAGGAGCATCCGCTTCGGAGCTTTCCTCGCCCCGGCGGCAGTGATGCTTGCGTCGCCCTTTCCCCAACCCCTCTCGCGTGCAGGGAGAGGGGCTTTCAGTAGCTGCGGACTGCCGAGCCAGCTTGCTTGCGGGCTGAATGCACGTACTGCGCTACTCTGCCTGCCTGGGCAGTTGAACTCCTTCGGAGAGCAGATGCGGATCAAGCCTCACCCGCTCGACAGAGCGTTGCTGGCAGCGCTGGCGATCGTCGCATGGTCGGCGCTGCTGCTGCAGCTCTACCTGTCCATCGAACTGGCGTTTTCCAATGGTCGTGGCGTCCTCCACGGAACGCTCGCCTTCCTCGCCTATTTCACGGTGCTTACCAATCTGTTCGTCGCGCTTGCAGCCAGCTTGCCGCTTGTCGCTGGGGCAACAGGTCCAGGCCGGTTCTTCGCCAAACCTGAGGTACTGGGTTGTGCGATCACCTCGATTGTCATGGTTGGTGCTGGCTACCACGTGCTGCTGCGCAATGCCTGGAGTCCGCAGGGCTTGCAGCTGCTTGCCGATTACCTGTTGCACTACGTGGTGCCGCTCTGCGCGCTTGCCTATTGGGTGGTGTTTGCACCCAGAATCCGAATTGGCGCGCTCGCGCCACTGGCATGGTGCATCTATCCGGTCGCCTACTTCATCTACGCGTTGATCCGCGGCGAACTGAGTGGCATGTATCCGTACTACTTCATCGATGTCGCCAAGATTGGATTTGCCAAGGTTCTGGCCAACTCGGCGGCGATGCTGGTGGCCTTCCTGCTGGTTGGCATGGCGGTGCGCTTCATTCCGATACTACGTGGCGCTGCCCGCTCACCCGCTGAGCGTTGAATCGCCCGTCAGTCCAACCGGCAGCGGGAAGCATCACCCCGCCGGAGATGCTATCGACGGTGCTCTTCCCCGCCACCTCTTCCATGCACTCGGAAGTACGCCATGCAGCAGCAGGGGCACCACCCAGCTGCTCCATAACAGCAGCGCGATGGCGTCCGGGCTGGGCGCATGCCCGCTCGCTATCCACGCCGGCAACAACAGCCGGAACACCACCGGTGCCAGCGTGACCAGATAGGCCCGCGTCATCCAGCGGCGATGCCGTGCCACCTTGCCACGGCGGATACTGATCATCGCCACCAAGGCCGTCAGCAGCCAGGCCAGCGCGGTGCCCGCGAACGCGGTGGTGATCGAAGCAGGTGCCGGCGAGGTGGCGATCAAGCCCACCGCTGCCGCACAGGCCAGCAACATGCCGCTGATGTAGCTGCGCCCAACCCAGCGATGCAGGCGCGGCCAGGCACGCGGCCAGCGGGTGAGGAACTGCAGTGGGCCGAGCACGATGCCCAGCACCCCACCGGCTATGTGCAGCCACAACCAGCCGCGCCGCGACCAGTACATGGTGTAGTGCTCGGGGTCCAGGTGCCGGTATTGGCCATGGACGGCGAGCAGAAAATGCAGGCTCAGTGCCGCCAGTGCAAGCCAGAGCAATGCCCAGGCCAAACGTTGCAGGGGACCACGACGTTCAACATCTGCATGAAGCGCGTTGGACATCTTCACCTCGGCTCGCGGGCGTCGGCCAAAGCATACAAGGACCCGTCAGCGTGCTGCAGGTGGCCCAGCAAGCGGTTCGATTCCAGCCGGGTGATACCCCGCAGACGCAGCCTTTTGACGAAACCTGACTGCCCGAACAGTTGCAAACTGCGAATCATTCGCATTTAATTTCCCACTAACATCGCCGCCCGCTTGAGCGCAGTTACCACCCGCAACGGAAGCGGGACCGCCCCGCCCGTGGTCAATCCGTTATCTAAATTCGTTCAGGCTCGCTCATGCACCCCAGTCGCCCCCTCGCCCGCCCGGCTCATGCCGCTGGCTCATCGTTCCCGTTCCGCAACACTCGCAACCGTCTGCAGGTCGCCATCTGCCTGGCCCTGGCCAGCAGCTGTGGTGCCGCTCTGGCAGCGCCACAGAGCGCTCCTGCGGCCGCCTCTGGCACGGAAAATGACACCGCTACCCAGCTGGATACCGTGCGCGTGGTATCGCAACGCGCCAACCGGGTCAGCAACGGTGCCACCAACCTCGATCTGGACATCAAGGAAACACCGCAGTCGATCAGCCTGGTCAGCGGCGAGCAGATGCAGCAGTTCGGCATCGACAACATCAACGACGCGCTGCGCCTGGCCACCGGCATCCAGGTGGAGGAATGGGAGACCAACCGCACCAACTACGTGGCGCGCGGTTTCGACATCAAGAACACCCAGATCGACGGCGTTGGCCTGCCCAATGACTGGGGCATCGTCACCGGCGCGACGGATGCCTTCGGCTACGAAAAGCTCGAGGTGATCCGCGGCGCCAATGGCCTGCTCACCGGCGTGGGCAACGCCTCCGGCACCATCAACTACGTGCGCAAGCGCCCCACCAACGAGGCCAAGGGCCAGCTGGGCGTCAGCGTCGGCTCGTGGGGCAAGCGCCGCGTCGAGATCGACTATTCCACGCCCTTCACCGAGGACGGCCGTTGGGCCGGTCGGGTGGCGGCAGCGCATGAAGACGCCGACTCCTACCTGCGCGGCTTCAATACCGACCGCAACTTCTTCTACGGCGTGGTCGATGGCCAGATTGGCGACAACGGCACGCTGACCGTGGGCTATTCCTGGCAAAAAGCCAACAGCGACCAGAACATGTGGGGCGCGCTGACCTTCGTCAACGCCGATGGCACGCAGGCGTCATGGCGCCGCAGCGCCTCCACCACGCAGGACTGGACCTACTGGGATACCAAGACCGAAACCGCCTTCGCCGAATACACCCACCAGCTGGGTGCAGACTGGCAGGTGAAGGCCTCGTACAACTACCGCAAGAGTGGCAGCGATGACCAGCTGTTCTTCGCCTACACCACCACCGGACTGGATCCGGTGACCGCCGAAGGCCTGGTTGGCTGGTCGTACAAGGGCATCGACCAGGGCAGCTCGCACCTGGGCGATATCACCTTGAATGGTCGTTTCCAGTTGTTCGGCCGCGAGCAGGAAGCCGTGTTCGGCTTCAGCATCGCCAAGAGCGAAGAGACCACCTGGGACCACCCGGTAGATAGCAGCGATCCTTCGTTTGGCGCATTGCCTGCCTTCCCCTATGCAGGCAACGCCATTGCCGAGCCGCAATGGGGCCCGCGCACCAGATCCAACTGGACCAACCAGCGCCTGAAACGCGGCTATGGTGCGACCCGGCTGAGCTTCACCGATCGCCTGAAGTCGGTGATCGGTTTCAACTGGGCCGAGTACCACCGCGACGGCAACAACGGCGTTGCCTTCAACCAGACCGAAGACCATATCAGCCCCTATGCCGGCCTGACCTGGGACTTCAATGACAGCGTGCTTGGCTATGTCAGCTACTCCGACATCTACCAGCCGCAGGACCAGTACGACATCAAGCATGTCTACCTGGACCCGACCAAGGGTGTGAACTACGAAGTCGGCATCAAGGCCGAATGGCTGGACCGCCGCCTGCTGACCACGTTGGCGCTGTTCAAGGCCAAGCAGGAAAACCTGTCTACCTATGGCGGCTATGACTTCGCCACCGCCAACTACTGGTATTACGGCGTGGACGTGGAATCCAAGGGCGTCGAGTTCGAAGCCACCGGCAAGCTCAGCGACAACACCAGCCTGGTATTCGGCTACACCCAGCTGAAGATGAGCAACCAGGACGGCGGCAGCACCTACACCTGGGTGCCGCGCCGCACCGCCAACCTGATGTTGACTTCACGCCTACCGAGTTATGAAGCGCTGTCCTTTGGCCTGGGCGGCCGCTGGCAGAGCGACACCTCCACCAAGGAAAGCTACACCAACATGGTGGTGCGTCAGGGCAGCTATGCAGTGCTCAATGCCTTCGTCGCCTGGGACGTGCTGCCCAACGCAACGATACGCGCCAACGTCAACAACCTCACCGACAAGAAGTACATCAACAGCCTGTACCAGATTGGTTACTACGGTGCCCCGAGCAATTACCAGTTGAGCTTTGACTGGCGCTTCTGAGGACGGCGTATAGCGAAGCAGTCATGGCTTCTGGCTTCTGGCTTCTGGCTTCTGGCTTCTGGCTTCTGGCTTTTGGCTTTTGGCTTTTGGCTTTTGGCTTTTGCTCCATCCCCTCTCCCCTCGCGGGAGAGGGTGCCCCGAAGGGGCGAGAGAGGGGTAGCACTTCGCTACAACCTCACATAGACCCCGACCCTCTTCCCAACCCCTCTCCCGGAGGGAGAGGGGCTCAAGCAACGCTTCAACGAAACTGATACCCGAGACGTCACCGCCACCATGTCCCAAGCAACCACCATCACAGCTGCTTCCCGCTCACGACGCCAAATCGTGCTGCGCGTACTGGCCGCAATGCTCGGCGGCTACGTCTTCGCATGGGGCACGGTGGCGTTGGCAACCTGCCTGTTGTTCGCGGCCAAGCTGGACTTCCACGATGCCGAGTTCCTGGGTGCCTTCATCGGCCTGCTCACCTACGTGACGGTCTTCCTGTGGAGCATCGCGACCAAGCGCCTGCTACGCGTATGGGTAGTACTGCTTGGCGGCGGTCTGCTGATGGCGGGTGCCGCATCGCTCATCCAATCCCTGCTCGCATGACCGGAGAAGTCCATGTTCAATAGTTTCCGGCAAGCAATGGCGTGGCTGCACACCTGGTTCGGTTTGGTGCTGGGTTTCGTGCTGATGGCGGCGTTCTTCTTTGGCGCGCTGTCCGTCTTCGACCGTGAAATCGACCGCTGGGCGATTCCCGCCACGCGCATCGAAGCGCAGCCGATGCCGTCCTTCGAGAAGATCCTGCGGCCGGCGTTCGAGCGGATGCAGCCGACCAAGGAGGCCATCGATGCGATGCGCCCGCTGGTCAACGGGCCCATGCCCACGCACTTCGACAAGGTCGCCAGCTGGAGCGCGTACACCACCCACCGTGACCCGGTGCTGGCCCTGTATGCCGGCTACCAGGTGCCCAATGCCAAGGACCCGGAAGAACTGATCTGGGCCTACGCCACCATTGATCCGCGCGACGGCAGCGTGCTGCCGGACGACCATCTGAAGATCGGCAGTGGCTTCTTTTTTCCGCTGCACTACGGCCTGACCCTGGATTGGAAGAACCTGGGCATCTGGATCGTCGGCTTCTCCGCCCTGGTGATGCTGGCCGCGTTGATCAGCGGCGTGGTAATGCACCGGAAGATCTTCCGCGAATTCTTCACCTTTCGCCCCGACAAGGCCCGCCTGCGCAGTGTGCTGGACCTGCACAACCTCACCGGCGTGGTTGCCTTGCCGTTCCATTTCTTTTTCGCGCTGACCGGCCTGCTGATCTTCGCGGGCACCTATTATTTTCCGGTTGGCCACACCCAGCTGCACGATCTGCATGACCTGCACGAACGGGTGGAAGCGCAGGAAACCGGCCTGCCGCACCAGCGTGCGGGCGTCAGTGCCGGACTGGCATCGGTGGATGCGATGGTCGCGCAGGCGCAGCGCCGCTGGGAGGCCAATGACAAGGCCGGTGACGTCGGTTTCCTGGTGCTGCAGCATGTTGGCGATGCCAATGGCTACGTCAGCGTGTACCGCGCCGGCACCGATCGCATCGCACTGGTAGGCGATGGCATCCACTTCAAATCCTCCGACGGCAAGCTGATCCGCGAAGATCCAGCCGCCACCCCGGTGGCACGCATGGCCGAGTTCCTCACCGGCCTGCACCTGCAGCACTTCCGCCATTGGCTGCTGCGCTGGCTGTACGTGCTCGGCGGGCTTGCTGGTGCAGTGTGCATTGCCACCGGCTTCATCTTCTTCGTCGAGAAACGCAAGCGTCAGCACGCCCTGCAGGGCAGCCAGGGCGCGCGCATCGTGGATGCGCTGGCAGTGACCACGGTAACCGGCATGGTCCTGGCCACGCTCGGCATCCTGATCGCCAACCGCCTGCTGCCCGAAGCCCTGCCCGGCCGTGGCGACTGGGAGCGCTATGCGTTCTGGGCAGTGTGGGCGCTGGCGCTGGTACATGCCGGCATGCGCGGCGCGCCGGTGGCACGCGGCCTGACCAACCCGGCATGGCGCGAGCAGACCTGGGCCATCGCGGTGATGGCCGTCGCAGCCGTGGCATTGAACTGGATCACCACCGGTGACCACCTGCTGCGCACGCTATCGCGCGGCTACTGGCCGGTCGCAGGCATCGACCTGTTCCTGCTTGGCAGCGCGGTGATTGCCGTACTGACCGCACGCAAGCTGGGCCAGCGCGCGCATGCCAAACACGCCGCACACCGCGAGAACGCACATGCCTGAGCCCTTGTCCGCCAACCTGATGCTCGCTGCTGCGTTGTTGACCAGCCTTACCGGCATGGCCTGGCTGGCGCTGTCGATGCAGGTACATGCCGCACAGGTGTGGCAACGCCAGCCCTCGCCCGCGGTCCTGCGCCTGCTGCGCATCCTCGGCAGTTGCAGCATCGTGGCTGCGCTGGTGCTCTGCCTCGTCGTGGATCACGCCACGATGGCGGTGCTGGTATGGGTAATGGCCTTGAGCGGTGCTGCCCTGCTGGTGGCGTTTACGCTGTCCTCGCAGCCGCAGCGGCTGCGTGTTCTGGCGCCGTGGATCAAGTAAGCGTGTAAGCCGATCGCGGCAAGCCGCGATTGCATGCGCTGACACAGGTCACTGTTGCTGCTGTTCACCCATCAATACTCGATACTCGGCGGCTTCCGCATGCAGCCACTGCCGGAATGCCTGGAAGCCAGCATGGTCCTTCGATCGCTCGGGATAGACCAGCCAGTGCGACCAGGCCGTCTTCAACCGGTGAGCGGACAGCAACTGCAACTGGCCTGACTGCAGCAGAAGCTGCGCGCGCGTCACCCGCCCCAGCGCAACGCCAACGCCTTCCAAGGCCGCACGGTGGTGCGATTCGGAGTCATCGAAGATCGCAACGTAGCGCTTGGGCGCATTCGCGCCGGTCAAGGCGAACCAGCGGTCCCACTCGCCATCCGGGTCACCCAGCAACGGCCACTCCGCCAGCGGCTTCGCGCCAATGCCGCCCATGCGCTCCACCAGTGCCGCGCTGGCCATCGGCACCAGCCACTCATCGATCAAGGGCTCGGCGATCACGCCCGGCCAGCGACCATCACCAATGCGCATCGCCCCGTCGAACTGCAGCTGCCGTTCGAAATCGATCAGCAGCTGATTCGATTGCAGGTTGATCTCGATCTGCGGATGCGCCGCCACGAAACGGCCAAGGCGTGGCACCAGCCACGCCGATGCCATCGTCGGCACCGCACTGATCGACAACACGCAATCGCGGCGCGCCTGGAACGGGCGGAAGACCTCGTTGATCGCATCCATGTGCGGGCCGATCTGATCGAGCAGGCGTCGCCCTTCCTGCGTCGGCGCCACGCCACGCGCCTGCCGCAGCAACAGCGGATAGCCGAGCCGCTGCTCCAGCTGCCGCATCTGGTGGCTCAAGGCGCTGACGGTGACATTCATCGCCTCGGCAGCGCGCGACATGTTGCCCATGCGTGCGGCAAGCACGAAGCCCTGCAGGAACTGGAGTGGCGGTCTGGACATAAGACTTGAGTTCTACTCAATACTTGATTGAAGGATGCTCGCTTTTCCGGACTATAGCCCGGAACTAACCTCAAATCCTCTCAACAAGGAGTAGGGAAATGAGCGTGTATACCGACCTGCTGTTCATGCAAGGACATATCGTCAATGTCGAGCTGGCGAGGCAGCTGGCGGGGGAAGACGACTCCAACAGCCCGGCTCGAAAGGTGGCTGATACCAGCAAGCTGCGCTCGGGCGAACAAGGCCAGGCGGCATCCAATGAAACGGAACGCGCCACGCGCCACCTGACCGATACCTGTTCGAACCGGTGAACGGTTCGCAGCAAGTAGCGCACATGAGGCGCGGCCCATCAGCCTGCCCGCTACTTGCTATGGTTCAACAAATGAAAACCCACAACTGGCGCGGCCGAGCGGCCGCTTTGCTTACCACCGTCGTGATCCTGTGCATCGTCTCCAACCCGGAACTGGCCACCTTGGTGCCTGTGCTGGATGCGCTGGGGCTGGAAACGCTGCTCGCGCTTTTCTCCGCCCAGCTGATGGTGATCTTTTCGGACGTACTGCTGCCGTATGCGCGGCATTTCCATCAACGCTGGGGAAGCCGCGCGTTGAAGCCGGTTGGTGATGCGCTGCTGTGTGCAGCCGGCGGCTATCTGCGGCAGTTGGTGGGGCATGTACGACTTGCAGGGGTGCCAGCGCGCGTTGCTTGAGCGCCAGTTTGTAGGAGCGGCGTAAGCCGCGAAGCTGACGGTATTGAAGCCATCCGCATTTTTGCCAACTGATGATGTATCGGCTTCGCGGCTTACGCCGCTCCTACAAAGGCGAGGAAGCCATGTTGCGGCTTGCTTGACGCGCTTTCGCCCACCCTCACCCCATCCCCTCTCCCGGAGGGAGAGAGGCTTCAAGGCTTAACAACAAAGGCCCGCCAATGGCGGGCCTTTGTGTTTACTGCGTGCTGCGAAGAAACCGCGGGAGCGATTACTTGGCTGCAGCTTCCTCGGCCTTCGGGATCGAGGCTTCGGTGGTGATGCGGACCTTGACGTCGTCGCTGACGGCCGGGGCGTAGGCGCCCACGCCGAAATCGCTGCGCTTGATGGTGGTGGTGGCATCGAAGCCGACCGACGGCACCTTCGCCATCGGGTGCTCACCTGCACCATTGACGGTCACGTCCAACACCACCGGCTTGGTGATGCCCTTGACGGTCAGGTCGCCGGTCACGGTCAGCTTGTTGGTACCAGCGGCTTCCACCTTGGTGCTCTTGAAGGTGGCGGTCGGGAACTTGGCGGCGTCGAAGAAATCGGCGCTGCGGATGTGTTCGTCGAACTTGGCGGTGAAGGTGTTCAAGCCGCTCAGCGGCAGGGTCACTTCCACGCTGGACTTGCTCACGTCAGCGGCGTCATACACCAGGGTGCCGTCAGCGTTGCCGAAATGCGCGCTCGGGTTGGAGAAGCCCATGTGGCTCCACTGCACCAGCACGTCGGTGTGGGTCGGGTCGAGCTTGTAGGTGCCGGCGGCGATCTGGATCGCAGCAGCTTCCGGGGCAGCCGGGGCAGCAGCAGCGGCCGGCGCAGCAGCGGTTTCGGCCGGGGCGGCAGCCGGGGCAGCGGTGTCAGCCGGCTTGGAGCAGGCGGTGATGGCAGCGGCCAGGGCCAGCGGGAGCAGCAACTTGGTCATAGCGGACATGGATCTCTCCTTGGAGGTGATAGACGGATTATTTTCGACAAGCAAGGCGTCAGCCGGTGTGACGGAAGCCGTGTGGAACACTTCAACAATCAGGCAATGCGCGCGGCTTCGTCGAAGGAAAGCCGAGGCAGGCGCGGGAAGATGCCGGACGGGTCGCCATAGCCCAGATTGACGAGGAAATTGGACTTGATGGCGGTGCCGGCAAAAAACGCTTCATCCACCTTGGCCGGGTCGAAGCCCGACATCGGGCCTGCATCCAGGCCCAGCGCGCGCGCGGCCAGGATCAGATAGGCACCCTGCAGGCTGCCGTTGCGGAATGCAGCCTCATGGCGGCCTTCGCGCGGGCCGTCAAACCAGGCCTTGGCGTCGGTGTGGGGGAACAGGTACGGCAGCTTCTCGTGGAAATCCAGATCGAGACCAACGATCGCCGTGACCGGGGCGGCCAGAGTCTTGGCCAGGTTGCCCTCGGACAGCGCTGGCGCCAGCTTCTGCTTGGCTTCGGCCGATTTGACGAACACAAAGCGCGCCGGGCTGGCGTTGGCGGAGGTGGGCGCCCACTTCAGCAGGTCGTACAGGGCGCGCAGCTGGCTGTCCTCAACCGGGCGGTCCTGGAACGTGTTCTGGGTGCGGGCGGTGCGGAACAGCTGGTCAAGCGCGGCATCGTTGAAGATGTCGGACATGGAAACTCCGTGGTGAATTGGCTACGGTCGTGACATTGCACGGGTCGGCCCCGGACAATGACACGCCGATCAGAGGCCTCAGTGTAGAGCCCTCTGGCTGTTGCAACACCCAGCCTTATTGAAACGAATTAATGCCATACGCGAAACGATCGACGCTCCCATGGACGATCACCGACGGCCGCGCAGGCAACGTGCGCCAGGCGGTGGCACTGGCGTCCGCGCTGGCGCTGGGCGGCCAGCAGCGCCTGCAACTGCTGCCACGGGCGCCGTGGCGCTGGCTGTCGCCGCGCCTGCTGCCGGGCGGTGCGCGGGGCTTTGGGCCGCAGTTCGCGCAGCTGGCAGGCAACCCACCAGCGCTGGCGATTGGTTGCGGTCGGCAGGCGGCGGGCGCATTGCGGGTACTGGGCCAACGCGGCAGCCGCACCGTACAGATCCTTGACCCTCGTATTCCCCCGCGCCACTGGGACCTGCTGGTGGTGCCCGAGCACGACCGCCTGCGCGCGGACAACGTGCTGACCCTGTTGGGCAGCCTCAACCCGGTCAGCGATGACTGGCTGGCTTGGGGCCGGGCCGCGTTCTCCAGCTTCGAGCAGCTGCCGGGGCCGCGCACCGCTTTGCTGGTGGGCGGCCCTACCGACCACGCGCCGTGGCAGGACAGCGACATCCAGCCACTGTTCCAGCAGCTGGCCGCGCGCATCCGTGCCGAGGGCGGCAGCGTGCTGGCCACCACCTCGCGGCGCACGCCTCGGCCGGTGACTGCCGCACTACTGCGTGCCTTCGACGACGTGCCGGGGGTGATCTGGGCCGACGGTGGCGACGGCTCCAATCCCTATGCCGGCCTGCTGGGCTGGGCCGACCGCATTGTCTGCACGCCGGACTCGGTCAACCTGCTGTCGGAAGCCTGCGCCACCCGTGTGCCGGTCGGCGTGCTGCTGGGTCAACGCTCGCAGGAACGGATGGCGCGCTTCCAGCAGGCCTTGCGGGAGCGTGGGCGGTTGCTGGATGGGCTGGCGGCTTTTAATGCTGATTTGGGTCTGGCGGTCGAGCCATTGCGCGAGACCAGCCGGATTGCGACTGAGGTGAAGCTGCGCTTGGGGCTGTAAGAGGCCTGCCTGCCTGCCTGCCTGCCTGGCTGTTGCTGTTGCTGTTGCTGTTGCTGTGGCTGTTGCTGTGGCCTCTGCCCCTAGCTCGTCATTCCCGCGAAGGCGGGAATCGCTCTTGGCTCTGGCTCTGGCTTCGATTCCTCCGTACTAGAGAGGAACCAAAGCACAGCAAACGCAGGAGCAGGAGCGATTCCCGCCTTCGCGGGAATGACGAGCTGAAAGCAAGCCCAAGCCAAGCGCAACAGCAACGGCAACGGCAACGGCACCATCCCCCTCCACCATCCCCTACCCGCCAATCGCCTAGAATGGCCGCTGTTTTCTGATTGGAGCAGGCCCCATGCCTTCTTTTGACGTCGTATCCGAAGTTGACAAGCACGAGCTGACCAACGCCATCGACCAGGCCAACCGCGAGCTGTCCACCCGCTTCGATTTCAAGGGCGTGGCCGCGAGCTTCGAGCAGGATGGCGAGAAGCTGATCAAGCTCACCGCGCCTACCGATTTCCAGCTCAAGCAGATGGCCGACATCCTCAAGCAGCGTCTGGCCGCGCGCAGCATCGATTTCCGTTGCATGGAGTTCGGCGACATCGAGACCAACCTGGGTGGCGCGCGCCAGCAGGTGACGGTCAAGCAGGGCATCGAGCAGAAGCTGGCCAAGCAGATCGCCGCCAAGATCAAGGAATCCAAGATCAAGGTCGACACCCAGATCAACGGCGACAAGCTGCGCGTCAACGGCAAGAAGCGTGACGACCTGCAGGAAGTGATGGCACTGCTGAAGAAGGACGACTTCGAACAGCCGCTGCAGTTCGACAACTTCCGCGACTGATGTAAACCCGGTGCAGCAGGCTCAACCAGCCTGCTGCAACTTGCGGTACAGCGTTGTGCGCGAGATGCCCAGCTGACGTGCCGCTGCGCTGAGATTGCCTGCATGCGCCGCCACCGCTTCACGCACCGCCTGTGCGCCCTGGGTGCGCAGCGAACTCGTCGCTGCCACCGCAACCGCCTTGGTACTGGCCCGCGCGCGCACCGGCCCGCGCAGATACTGCACCTGCAAGGCGCTATCCGCGTGCAGCGGCACCCGATGCACCGGCCCGGCCTGCAGCAGGCGGCGGCGTTGGGGCATGCTGGCTTCGGCAAACACGCCATCCAGGCGCATCAACGGCAATACGCCGCTGCGCGGCAGGCCAAGAATGCGCCGCGCCACACTGTTGGCGGCACGCAGCTGGCCGTCCTCGCCCACCGCCAGAACACCTTGTAGCGGCGTGCCCAACCAGCGCGCATCGTGCTGCACGGCCAGCAGATGGCAATCGCGCTGCTGCTGGATCAGCTGGTTCTCGATCGACAGCGCGGCCTGACGGAAGTAACCACGCAGCAGTTCGCTGTCGCGCTCGCCGATGCCGGTGATATCCAGCGCGCCCAGCACGTCACCATCGGCGCCGTGCAGCGGTACGCTCAGGCAATACACTTTCGAGAACTCATCGAGATAATGCTCGTTGCCGCGTACCAGCGCCGGTGCGTCCTCGGCCAGTGCGCAGGACGGTGCGGTAGTGCCGATCTCGATCTCGCGCACACGCCGCCCGACCTGAATCGGCCGCAGTATCGCCTCATCGCCAAGACCGTGCTCGCGCTGGGCGATGATCAGGCCATCGCGATTGACGCAGAACAACGTCCAACGACGGCCACCGAATGCCGCCCAAAGATCGTCCATGTCCTGCCGCACGCAACGCGCCAGCAATCGATCCGCCGGATCGTCCAGACGCAGCTTGCGCTGCGTCAGCGATGAATACTGCGGTGCCTGCTGCGGGCGTACGCCCGCTTGCCGCGAGCGCTCCCAGGAGCGCAGCACGGCCGGTGCCAGTAGTTGCGCAGGCAGGCTGCCGCCTTCCGCGAAGCGCTGTCGCGCCGCTGCCAGGCGTTGCTGCTGTTGCACGAGCGTGGTGGCCATGGGCGTCCTCCAGACAACTGCGCCCAGCCTACACCCCGCTCGCTGACTGAATCGCCATCGCGGGCCAGCCCGGCCCGCGATGGTTTGTTCCATCAACCGATCTTGAGGATCGGCTTCAAGGTGATGCCCTTGGTGCTGTCCTCGGCCGCCTGGTTGATCTGCTCCAGCGGATAGAACTTGACCAGTTTGTCGAACGGGAAGCGGCCCTGCTGGTACAGCTGTACCAGCTGCGGAATGAACACCTTGGGCACGCTGTCGCCTTCAACGATGCCGCGGATGCTGCGCCCGCCCAGCAGCAGGTTGTTGACGTCGAACGCGGCCTTGGTGCCCAGCTTGGGCGCGCCTACCACACCGATCACGCCCAGACCGGCCAATGCCTCGATGCCCTGCTCCAATACCTCCGGGCGACCAGTGGATTCCAGCGCGAAATCGACACCGCCGCCAGTGATGGCACGCACCGCCTCGATCACATCCACCTCGCGGCTGTTGATCGTATGGGTGGCACCCAGCTCCTTGGCCAGCTCCAGCCGCGATGGCACCACGTCGATGGCGATGATGGTGGTCGCACCGGCCACACGTGCAGCCATCACCGCGCTCAAGCCAACCGCGCCCGCGCCATAGGACGCAAAGCTGCTGCCCGCGCCTACCTTGAGCGAGTTGATCACCGCGCCGGCGCCGGTCTGGATACCGCAGCCCAGCGGGCCGAGCAGTTCCAACGGCGCGTCGACGGGCACTTTGATCGCGTTGTTCTCGCGGCTCAGCGCATAGGTCGCAAACGAGGATTGGGCGAAGAAGTGGTCGTGCAACGGCTGACCGTGCGGGTCCTGGATGGCGGTGCTGCCGTCCAGCTCACCGCCGCCGAAGTTCAGGCCGAAGAAGTCCTTGCAGTAGGCACCGTGCCCGCCGCTGCAGGGATTGCAGTGGCCGCAGGCACCGTAGGTGAGCACGACATGGTCGCCCACCTTCAGGTCTTTGACGCCCGGACCCAGCGCTTCGATCACGCCCGCACCTTCATGGCCAAGCACCGCCGGCAGCGGCACCGGGTAATACTGGTCGCGCACGATCAGGTCGGTGTGGCACAGGCCGGTAGCAATCACCCGCACCAGTACTTCGTCATCCTTGGGCCCACGGATGCGGGCGTTCTCGATGGTGAACGGCTTTTCTTTCTCGCGCACCACCGCCACGGTGATGTCGCGCAGTTCTGCAGATGCACTCATGGGTTTCTCCTGTTCAGAGCGGATAGGCGGGAGCTTCGCCCTTGATGGTCAGCCATTGCCATTGGGTGAATTCTTCGATGTTGGCCGGGCCACCGATGCTGCTGCCATTGCCAGAGGCGCCAACACCACCAAACGGGTTTATGACCTCGTCATTCACGGTCTGGTCGTTGATATGCAGGATGCCGGTGTGCAGTTGCTCACCCAGCTTCAAGGCACGGCCGACATTGCTGGAGACGATGGCCATCGACAGACCGTATTCGGTGTCGTTGGCCAGCACTGCGGCTTCCTCATCGCTGTCGAACGGCACCACCACCGCCACCGGTGCGAAGATCTCCGCGCGGAAGGCGGGATTGGTCTTGTCCACGCCACTGAGCACAGTCGGCTCGAAGAACAGATCCTGATAGGTGCCGCCGGTTTCAAGCGTTGCGCCGGCTGCTGCAGCTTCGGCCACCACACGTGCGGCATGGTCGCGCTGCTGCGCGTTGATCAGCGGACCCAGTGCGACATCGCCAAGCGCCGGATCACCGACGGTGAGTGATTGCGCCTTGGCGATGAGCTTCTCCAGGAACTGCGCATAGATACCGCGTTGAACCAGCACGCGACCGGTGGCCATGCAGATCTGGCCCTGATGCAGATAGACGCCCCAGGCGGTATTGGCGATGGCCAGGTCAATATCGGCATCGTCGAGCACGATCAGCGCGTTCTTGCCGCCGAGTTCCAGCGACACTTTCTTCAGATGCCGACCGGCCGCTTCACCAACCTTGCGACCAGCAGCAGTGGAGCCGGTGAACTGGATCATGGCGATATTGGGGTCGCTGGTCAGCGCCGCACCTGCGGCACCATCACCGGGCAGCACGTGCAACACACCAGCCGGCAGCCCGGCCAGTTCAAACAGGCGTGCAATCACGAAGCCACCGCAGATCGCCGTGCGCGGATCGGGTTTGAGCACCACCGCATTGCCCAGCGCCAGCGCCGGCGCCACCGCGCGCATGGCGAGGTACAGGGGGAAGTTGAAGGGGGAGATCACTCCCACTACACCCAGCGGGCGGCGTCTTGCCAGATTCAACCGGCCCGATGCCGACGGCAGTATCTCGCCAACGCTGCGCGAAGGCAGCGCTGCAGCCTCGTGCAGGGCCTTGGTGCTTACCTTGTTCTCGAAGCCAGCCTTGAGCTTGGTCGAGCCGGACTCGCGCACCAGCCAGTCGATGATCTCGGCGGCGTGCTCATCGGCCAGCTGCGCGGCGCGACGCAGCACCTGCGCGCGGGTTTCATAAGGCGCGTTGGCCCAGTCGCGCTGTGCCATGGCGGCGGCAGCGGCCGAGCGCGCGATCTGCGCCGGGTCGGCCATCGCAATGCTGCCCAGCACCTTGCCGGTTGCCGGCTCGATCACGTCCTGCTGGCTGCTGCCGGCCAGCCATTGACCATCAAACTGCTTGCCCGCCCATAGCGCGGGGGGAAGAAATGCCTGTTCTGCCATTGCCTGTACTCCTAGCGTGGTCTGTGCCGACATTGAATACCTGCGCCCGGCCACTGCCTATTAGCCTTCGGCAAGATCCTTGCAACCCGCTGAAACCACGGGGTTTTCCACAATGCCCGATGTCCAGTTTGTGGACAGTGAATGCCAGCCCGATGACAGCACGACGGCAGCCGGCAGCGATGACCACTACAATCGCCTGCCCTGCCAGCCCGAGCGCCAGCCATGAACGAAGAAGCCGCCATCGATCCCATCGCCGTCACTCGCAACTGGCTGGAAAAAGCGGTGATCGGATTGAACCTGTGCCCGTTCGCCAAGGCGGTCTACGTCAAACAGCAGGTACGCTTCGTGCTCAGCGATGCGACCACGCCGGAGGCACTGCTGGAGCAGCTGGCCGAAGAGCTGCTGCTGTTGCGTGACACTCCGGTTGAGCAGGTCGACACCACCCTGATCATCCACCCGGAAGTCCTCGGAGATTTCCTGGACTACAACGATTTTCTGGAGAACGCCGATGCGGCGGTGGAAGCATTGGATCTGCAGGGCATCCTGCAGGTGGCGAGTTTTCACCCGCAGTACCAGTTCGCCGGTGCTGCGCCGGATGATGTGAGCAACTACACCAACCGTTCGCCGTTCCCGACCCTGCACCTGCTGCGCGAAGACAGTGTTGAGCGTGCGGTGGCTGCGTTCCCGGACCCGGACGTGATCGTCGAGCGCAACATCGCCACGCTGGACCAGCTGGGCGTGGAAGGCTGGCACCGTGTGCTGGCGGGCGGTGAAGGCAACGCCTGATTGATGACAGGTAGTGCCGAGCCATGCTCGGCAGGGGCATTACCGGCAATGTCCAAGGTAGTGCCGAGCCATGCTCGGCAGGGGCGTTACCGGCAATGTCCAAGGTAGTGCCGAGCCGTGCTCGGCAGGGGCGTTACCGGCAAGGCCTCATGCCGAGCATGGCTC
>NZ_JBRRDW010000050.1:0-32448 GCF_056759895.1 Stenotrophomonas sp. STEN038 | reverse complement strand
ACCAGATCTGGTGCGCCTCTTTTGTAGTTCCTTTTATACGTTCCAAGTTTGGAGTCCTGCTGGTCGCTCGTGAAACTAGGCTCAGCGGTATGGGCCGGGCCCGCGCCACAGCAGTTCGCCGTAGCGGTAGACATACATCACGATCACGAACTGGCGGGCATCGCCGATGTCCTGCAGCTCGGGCGAGCCGGCCTGCAGCATGCGGCACTTGCTGGAGCCTCGGCGCAGTGCGACCTCGGCGGGACAGACCATCAGATAGGTGGTGCCGGGCAGCGGGATCGACAGTTCCTTCTTGCCATCCACTTCCTTGGCACCGTCCATCCATGCACGCAGTTTCTCCTCGCTGAGCAGATCGTAGACGATCTGGTAGCCGCCGACTTCCATGGCCGGCGCTCCGGCACTGCGGTCGACGCTTCTGCCGCTGTCATTGCCCTGACCCGCGGAGCGGCCGTAATCGTCCTGCGCGGTGGTCCTGTCCAGCGAGCCGGGTGGGCGCCCAGTCCAGGTCTGCGGACGACGCGGCACGGTTTCCGATGGACTGGCCGCCGCCGCTGGCGCGGCCGGGGTCTGGGCGACCTCCTGGGTCTTGGCCTCTTCCTGCTCCGGCTCGCTCGGCGGTTCGATATAGCGGGCTTCCGGTACCGGCTTGCGTTCCTCGCTGCGCCGCTGCGTGGTCGGCTTGGGTTGCGAGCGCGTGGTCTTGTTGGGCTTGTCCTTTGGAGGGACCTTGCTCTGCTCTGTGGACGGCGGTGCCTCACCAACAAAATCGACCTTGGTCCGGCCGCCGCCCGAGGAGCCCTGTGGCGAGGAAACCACCGGCGGATTGGAGTAAAGCAGGAGCAGCAACATCAGCAGATGCAGCAGCACGGTGATCAGCACCGCGAACCAAGGGTCGCGGCGTTCATGCCAGAGCTTGAGATTGAACGGCTTTGGAGAAGTGGGGGTGCTGGTCATGCCGCGTTTGGGGCCTGGAGGTTGCTGCCCTTGTGCGGAAGTCACGCCGTGCCACCGATAGGGAATCGGCATGGTAACGCCTGCGCCGGAGTTGCAACCGTGCCGTTGGTGCACTTGGCGGACGATCGCGGCGAGCGGAGGGATAGCCGACCACGCGGAGATCGGTCGCGGATCCGTATCGAAGGTAACTGTGGGCGGTATCAGCGCACGGCCGGGCTATGATGCCCCTCCCGTCGCGGACAGCTGGCGGGGACCCCCATCACAATGGAAACAGCTGCATGCGCATCCTGCTTGCCCGTCACGGCGAAACGCCGTGGAACGCCGAAGGCCGCTATCAGGGCCAGATCGACATTCCCCTCTCGCCGGTGGGTGAGGCCCAGGCAAAAGCCCTGGGCGAGCGGCTGGCCGATGTGCAGATCACCCGCGCCGTGGCCTCGCCGCTGAGCCGTGCGCAGGCCACCGCCAAGGCCGCGCTGGGTAGTGCGCGTGAAGCCATGCTGCTGACCGAGCCGGACCTGCAGGAAATCGCCCACGGTGAATGGGAAGGCCTGCTCGCCAGCGAGATCGACGAGAAGGACCCGGCACGCCTGCGCGCCTGGCGCGAGGAACCCGACACCGTGCTGATGCCTGGTGGCGAATCACTGCGGCAGGTGCTGGACCGCAGCTGGCGCGGCCTGACCGCCGCCGCCGAAGGCCTGGGCGAGGACGACACCTTGCTGGTGGTCGCGCATGACGCGGTCAATCGCGTCATTCTGTGCAAGATCCTCGGTCTGCCGATTTCCAAGCTGTGGAGCTTCCGCCAGGCTCCGACCACGCTGAACCTGCTGGAAGGCCCGGACGTCGAGCACCTGGAAGTGGTGCGCCTGAACGACTGTGCCCACCACACCCCGTTCTTCGGCGAAGCCAAGCACCGCGCGCTGTAATCGGAGTGCGTAAACCGCTTTTGGTAGTGCCGAGCCATGCTCGGCTGAGGCTCTACCGGTGAAGCCCTGCCGAGCATGGCTCGGTACTACGCTCCCTCCCTCCCTTTCGCGTAGCGAAGGGGAGGGCTGGGGAGGGGGTTGCTCTCCGCTTCTGATCTTGCTCTGGCTTCGCGGCTTACGCCGCTCCCACAAATTGGCTGGGGGTTGATGGGTTACTGGTGAGGCCCCTGCCGAGCATGGCTCGGCACTACGCACAGCCCGGTATGACATGCCGGGAAGCTTGGCGGCTGAGTGCAGCTGCCGCTGTATCATGGGCACCATTCCCGCGCGCAACGCGCAGCCGGCTTGCAGTGCCGGCCCATGATCCCGAGAGTCCTCCGCATGTCTTCCGCCCGTCCCGCCACGCTTGAACAGTGGCTCGCCCATATCGAACAGCAGCACCCACAAGCCATCGCAATGGGCTTGGAGCGCGTGCGCGAAGTCGCCCAGCGCATGCAATTGGGACGGCCGGCCGAGCACTGCATCGTGGTTGGTGGCACCAATGGCAAGGGTTCGACCGTGGCTTTCATCGAGTCCATCGCCCGTGCCGCAGAGTGGAAGGTGGGTGCCTACACCTCGCCGCACCTGCTGCGCTACAACGAGCGCGTGCGCATCGACGGCAAGGACGTGGATGACGCCAGTCTGGTGGCAGGCTTCAATGCGGTCGAAGACGCCCGTGGCCACACCGCGCTGACCTATTTCGAATACGGCACCTTGTGTGCGCTGTGGCTGTTCCAGCAGGCCGGATTGGACTTGGCGGTGCTGGAAGTCGGCCTCGGTGGACGTCTGGATGCGGTCAACATCATCGACGCCGATGTGGCGGTGATCACCACTGTAGATATCGACCACGCCGACTGGCTGGGTGCCGACCGCGAAGCCATCGGCCAGGAGAAGGCCGGCATCATCCGCGGCTGGAAGCCGGTGATCCTCGGCGAGATCGATCCGCCCTCCAGCGTCCTGCGTCGCGCCTACGTGCTTGGTGCCAACGCGATCCGCTTTGGCAGCGACTTCTTCGCCGAGGACATTGATGGCGAACTGTGGCGCTGGCGCGATGTCTCGTTCCGCCTGGAACTGCCGCAGCCGGCATTGTGGGCGCCGATCCAGCGCAACAATGCCGCCACCGCGGTCGCTGCGTTGCGCGCCCTGGACAAGCAGGTGCCGCGCACCGCGTGGGCGCAGGGCATTGCCGATGCACACATCGCCGGGCGCCTGCAGCGCTTCGAGCGTGGCGGTGTGGCCGTATTGCTGGATGTCGGCCACAACCCGCAGGCCGCCGCTGCGCTGGCCGCGGCATTGAAGGCCGAACCGGTGCAGGGCCGCACGCTGGCGGTGTATGCCGCGCTGGCGGACAAGGACGCTGCGGGTGTGGTCGAAGCCCTGCAGACGCAGGTCGATGGCTGGTTCCTGGCCGGGCTGGAAGGTGCGCGCGGACAGACCGCCGCGCACCTGCGCGAACGCTTGGCGCAGACCCATGCCGCCGAAGCTGGCCTGTCCGCCAACGTCAGCGGGGCGCTGGATGCCGCGTTGGCCCAGGCCAGTCCAGGCGACCGTGTGCTGGTGTTCGGCTCCTTCCACACGGTGGCCGAAGCGCTGCCGGTACTCCGTTCAGCTGACTAAGACGCTGCCGCGCGTGCCCCGCATATAATCACCGGGGCACTCCGCCGCGCCGCGCATACGCCAATTGTGGAAACTCCTCTGAAACAGCGACTGATTGGTGCCATCGTTCTGGTGGCGCTTGCCGTGATCTTCCTGCCGATGCTGGTCAAAGGGCCGGCGCCGGACAGTGGCGTACAGGACGTGCCGCTGAGCGCGCCTGCAGCGCCCGCCGAAGGCCAGTTTGAAACCCGCGAGTTGCCGCTGGTGACACCTGGCGCACCGGCCGGAGGCGCCTTGGGGATGCCTGCCGCACAGCCTGAGCCCGGCACTGCCACCGCCGTTGAGCAGCCGGCCAACGGCTTGCCGCCGTCTGCCGCTGCCGGCAATTACGCGGTCAATTTTGGTGCCTATGGCAGCGAGGCTGACGCCGACGCGGTGATCGCGCACCTGAAGAAATCCAACCTGCCGGGCTTCCGTCAGGCCGACACCATCAATGGTCGCCAGGCTTGGCGTGTGCGCATCGGCCCGTATGCCGATCGTGCCCAGGCGGAACTGGTGCGACTGGAGGCGGGCAAGGTCCGCAACGACGTGAATGCACAGGTTGTGGTGCTCAATGCCACCGCTGAGAACGCAGTTCCGGCACCGACCGCTACCGTCACGCCCGCTGCCAGCAGCACCGCTAGCGCTGCAGTCACCACTGCTCCGGTACGCACCGAGGCCTTGCCGCCGGAGCCGGCCAAGCCGGTCGTGGCTGCGCCCAAGCCTGCGGCTCCAAAGCCGGAAGCGCCCAAGCCTGAGCCGGCCCGCCCCGAACCGGCCAAGCCGGTTGCGGCAACCCCGGCCAAGCCGGCCGTCACCACCCCGGCCGCTCCGGCTGCCAGTGGTGTTGGTTTTGCCGTGCAGCTGGGTGCCTTCGGCCAAGCTGCCGATGCCAATGCACTGCGTGACCGCGCGCGTGCTGCCGGCTTCAGCGCCTTTGTCGAGCAGGTGCGTACCGACAACGGCGTGCTCAACCGTGTCCGGGTCGGGCCGGTTGCCAGTCGCGAGCAGGCTGAGCAGCTAAAGGCACAGGTCGCGGCCAAGGTCGGCGTCGCCGGCATGGTCCGCCCGCATCCTTGATGCGGCGCTGCGTCCTGCCGATCAGTCGCGCAGCGCTGCGCCTCACTTGCGGGGCGCGCGGTGATTGATCTGGTGTTGCTGGCGCTGATCGGCGTGTCGGCCCTGTTCGGGCTGATGCGCGGCTTGCTGGCGACCGTGCTCGGCGTACTGAATTGGCTGCTGGCCGGCGCTGCCGCCTTCTACTACGGCGAACGCGCGGCCTTGATGCTGGCCGATCAGGGCCAGCCCAGTGCTGGCGAGTACGCCGGCGGCTATCTGCTGGTGTTCATCGGCGTGCTGCTGGCGGCGACCCTGGTCGGGCGCCTGCTGCGTGGTGTGGTAGATGCCACCGTGCTGCTGAAGTTGCCGGATCGCTTGCTGGGCTTGGCCTTGGGTATTGTGCGTGGCGTGCTGTTCGCGGTGCTGGCGGTACTGCTGCTGGGCTTCACCTCGATGCCCCAGGAGCAGGGCTGGCGCCAGTCCAGCGTGGTGCCGTGGCTGCAGCCGACCGCCGACTGGCTGCGTGAAAAGCTGCCGCATCCACCTGAATCGCCGGCAATGGCGCTGATGGACTTGGGTAAGTCGGTGCTGGCAGGCGATAATGGCGGACCGAACGAAGCAGATGCGGGCAGTGGCTTGCTACCGGCGCCGTTGGAAGGGACGCGTTTTGATCCCCGCCAGCGCAGTGCAGAGCAAGGCCGAGCTGACCCGGCGGGGGCGTTGCCCTCCAACATCGATCCGGCGCAGGTGCGCCCGGGTCAACTCAAGCCGATACGGGTTGAGCCTCAGGGCCAGGCACGGCCACCTTCACGTTAACGGGCATCGCCCAGCGGAGATCGCGCAACATGTGTGGCATCGTCGGAATCGTCGGCAACCAGAACGTCGCCGGGCAGCTTTATGACGGCCTGACCGTCCTCCAACACCGTGGCCAGGATGCGGCCGGTATCGCCACCGCAGACGGCACCCGCCTGCGCGTGGAAAAGGCCAACGGCCTGGTCCGTGATGTATTTGACGAGCGCCGCATGGCGCTGCTGCAGGGGCGCATCGGCATTGCCCATGTGCGCTACCCGACTGCAGGTTCGGAAGGCACCGACGAGGCGCAGCCGTTCTACGTCAACTCGCCGTACGGCATCGCGCTGGCGCACAACGGCAACCTGATCAATACCGAGGCGCTGCGTCGCCAGGTATTCGAGGCTGACCGCCGCAACATCAATACCGATTCGGACAGCGAAGTGCTGTTGAACGTGTTCGCCTACGAACTGGACGCGCAGCGCATGCTGACTCCGGAAGCGGCGATCCGCGCCGTGGCCGGCGTGCACCGTCGTTGCAAGGGCGGCTATGCAGTGGTCAGCGTGGTGCTGGGCCTGGGCCTGGTGGCCTTCCGCGACCCGCACGGCATCCGCCCGCTGGTGCTGGGCAAGCGCAACCATGCCGAAGGCGTCGAGTACGCGGTGGCGTCCGAATCGGTGGCGCTGGACGTGCTCGGTTTCGAGCGCATGCGCGACGTGGCGCCGGGCGAAGCGGTGGTCATCACCGAGCGCGGTGAACTGTTCACCGAGATCTGCGCGACCAACACCCAGCAGACCCCGTGCATCTTCGAGTACGTGTACTTCGCACGTCCCGACTCGATGATGGACAACGTGTCGGTGCACAAGGCGCGCATGCGCATGGGCCAGAAGCTGGGCGAGAAGATCCTGCGCCTGCGTCCGGACCATGACATCGACACCATCATCCCGATCCCGGACACCTCGCGCGATGCCGCGCTGGAGATGTCCAATGTGCTCGGCGTGAAGTACCGCGAAGGCTTCGTCAAGAACCGCTACGTCGGCCGCACCTTCATCATGCCGGGCCAGGGGGAGCGGGTGAAGTCCGTGCGTCGCAAGCTCAACCCGATCCATCTGGAATTCCGCAACCGGGTGGTGCTGCTGGTGGATGACTCCATCGTGCGTGGCACCACCAGCCAGCAGATCGTGCAGATGGCGCGCGATGCCGGCGCACGCAAGGTCTATCTGGCCAGCGCCGCGCCGCCGGTGCGTTACCCGAACATCTACGGCATCGACATGCCGGCGGCTGAGGAACTGGTCGCGCACAACCGCAGCGTCGAGGAGATCGAGAAGCACCTGGGCTGCGACTGGCTGGTCTACCAGGATCTGGAAGACCTGGAAGTCGCCGTGCGTGAAGGCAACCCGGAGCTGAAGGAATTCGACTCGTCCTGCTTCAACGGCGAGTACGTCACCGGCATCGAGCCGGGTTACTTCGAGCGCATCCAGCAACTGCGTTCGGACGAAGCCAAGACCCAGCGCCGCGCCTGATCCAAGCCCCTCTCCCGCCTGCGGGAGAGGGGTTGGGGTGAGGGCAGAACGAAGCGGCAACATGTGAGCACCCATGAACCCGCAACAAGCACTGCCGTCCATAACCAACCAAGCATTCGCCGCACCGCCCGAAGCAGCAGGCTTCTCCCTGCTCGACGCCGCCTGCATCTGCATGGCCGCCGCCGACCCGCTTGAGAAAGTCGCGCTCACCCAGCACTACGCCGCGCGCTACCGCGCAGGCACACTGAAGCTGCCGACAGAAGCACCAGCGCCAGATCCCATCCGCGCGCCGGGCCGCCCGTCGCAACTGGTGCTGGTGCACCCGCGCGACCTGCCTCGTCGTGGTCTGGGTTCCGTGGACGGCCGCGCCGCCTTCATCCACGCCATCGCCCATATCGAGCTCAATGCCATCGACCTGGCCTGGGACGCGGTCTATCGCTTCCGTGGCCTACCAGGCAGCTTCTATGCGGATTGGGTGAGCTGCGCCGACGATGAGTCACGCCACTTCGTATTGCTGCGTGATCGGCTGCTGGCGCATGGTCATGACTACGCCGATTTCCCCGCCCACAACGGGCTGTGGGAGATGTGCGAGAAGACCGCACACGATGGCCTGGCGCGGATGGCGCTGGTGCCGCGCGTACTGGAAGCACGTGGCCTGGATGTGACCCCGGCGATGATCAGCAAGCTGCGTTCGTTGGGAGATGGCGTTACCGCCGACGTGCTGGAAGTGATCCTGCGCGAGGAGGTTGCCCATGTCGCTGCAGGCACGCGCTGGTATCACTGGTATTGCGCGCGCGCTGGCGTCGCGCCGAGGCCGCGTTTCAAGGAATTGCTGGGTGAATATGCCGGCGGCTACCTGCGCGGCCCGTTCAATCTGGAAGCACGGCTGTTGGCCGGCTTTGATGAAGAAGAACTGGACTACCTGGTCGAACAGGCCGGTTGAGCAACGTGCGTGCTGAAGCGCCCAGGCACTGCAGTGGCTGGGCCCGCTTGCGCTGGCATTGAACGCATCAACGATGAACGAATTCCGCAACTCGGGCCGTGTCCGATTGACGACCAGCTCGCCTGCATTCCACCATCGGCGCGGCAGATGCGGCTTTCCGTATCCATGTCTTTCACGGGTTGATGCAAGGGCATGCGCCAACATCACGTCGAGTCACATCCCAGCGTGTTCTCGATCGGCAACGATGCAGTCAAGGAGACAACAATGAAGCAGATTCTTACGCTGGCCACGCTGGTAGTGGCTTTGTCGGCATGCAACGGGCCCAAGCCCGCTGCTGATTCCACTGCCGCCGCGCCGGCCCCGGTTGCGCCTGTCGCACCGGCTGACGCAGCCGCTGCCAAGGATGATTTCCCGGTCATCGTGCAGGCCTCGGGTACCGAGCCGTTCTGGGGTGTGCGCGTGGACGGTGCCAAGCTCGACTACAGTACGCCGGAAACCCAGGCCAGCCCGCAACATTTCGAAGGCAGCCGCGCGCTGCAGGATGGCTTGCTGGTAGTGCAGGGCGGCGAGGGCAAGGATGCCTTCCGGCTGACCGTGCAGCGTGCCGAGTGCTCGGACGGCATGTCCGACCTGAAGCATCCATTCACCGCCGAATTCGTGCTCGGCAAGGACACCTTCAAGGGCTGCGCCCGCGATCCATCGGTACCGGTGGAAGCTCCCTGACCCCAGGCGTTTGTAGGAGCGGCGTAAGCCGCGAAGCCACAAATGCAAAAGCCGTCAGACAGGTCTGCAATTGCAGGCATGCCTGACGGCTTTTTTGTCCCGGCTTCGCGGCTGACGCCGCTCCTACAAGCAGCGTCAGCCTAGCGCTTCCAGCCGGAACCCGTCCGCATCCACGCGCAACACCGAGCCCTGCTCATACCAGTCACCCAACACGATGCGGGTGAAGCTGTGCTCGCCGGCGTTCACGGTATGGATCGCCGGGCGATGGGTGTGGCCGTGGATCATCGTTTCCAGGCCATAGCGCTGGAAGGTGGCGACCACTTCGGCAGGTGCGACATCGGTGACGGTTTCAAACGTGGCCTTGTCGTCCTGTTTCATTTCCGATTGATGCGCCTGGCTGGCGGCACGGGCCTTCTGCGCGAAGGCCACGCGTGCTTCCAGCGACTGCGACAGGAACTGGGCGATGAAGGCTGGGTTGCGGGTCTGTGCACGAAAGGCCTGATAGGCGACGTCGTCGGTGCACAGCAGGTCGCCATGCTGCAGCAGCACTGGCTTGCCATACAGCTGGATCACCGAAGGGTCCGGCAGGATGCGCATGCCGGCGCGCGCGGCATAGTCGTTGCCCAGCAGGAAGTCGCGGTTGCCACGGATGAAGTACACCGGCACACCGGCTTCGCTTACCTCAAGCAGCGCCAGCGCAACCGCATCGGCGGCGCTGGAGGGCGTGTCATCGCCGATCCATGCTTCGAACAGGTCGCCCAGGATGTACAGCGCCTCGGCCTGCCGCGCTTCGCCGCGCAGGAAGTCGAGGAACAGCTCAGTGATGGCTGGACGGCTGGGGTCCAGGTGCAGGTCGGAGATGAACAGCGTTGTCATGCCCGCATTGTAGAGCCTGATCAGCCTGTGAGCAGCGGCAACAGCTGCAGCGAGCCTGTGCCCAGCAGTATGCCGATGGCGGTAGCGGCCAATACATCGCTGGGGTAGTGCAGTCCCAGTACCACCCGCGACAGCGCTACGCCGAGGGTGAAGGGCAGCAGCAGCGGGGCCAGCCAGGGGTAATAGGCCAGCGCTACCACGGTGAACGACACGGCGTGCAGCGTATGCCCCGAAGGAAAGCTGTATTCATCCAACGGCGCCACCCAGGCGCGGATGCGCAGGTCGGCGGCGAACGGGCGCGGGCGCCGGGTCCAGCGCTTGAGCAGCTTGTACAGGGTCAGCGCCAGCACGCCGGTGGCGGCCATGTGCGCGGAGGCCTGCAGGCCATCCAGGCCATCGGCCAGCACCAGTGCGCCCATCAACATGTACCAGAACACGCCATCACCGAGCCGGCTCAGCACCGAGAACAGGCGGCGGATGCCACGACGGCGGCCATAGCGGTTCGCGCGGCGGCACCAGCGTGCCTCGCGCGCGGCAATTCCTTCAGGCGGCAGCAATCGCATGGCAGCGTCTCCGGGAAGCCAGTTCGCTGAGCAGTGCTTCGAATTCGGCGACCACCCGCTCCGGATGCAGGCGTTGCATCGCGCGGCTGGCGTTGGCACCGAGGGTCATGCGCATTTCGTCATCATTGGCCAGCTGTACGGCAGCGGCGATGAAGTTCTCATCGTTGTCCACTGCAACACCGCTGTGTCCACTCTGCAGATGTTCGCGGGCGGCACCGTAGTTGAAGGCGACGGTCGCCACGCCGCTGGCCATGGCTTCCAGAGTGACGTTGCCGAAGGTTTCGCTGCGGCTGGCGAACAGGAACAGGTCGCCGCTGGCGAAATGCCGTGCCAATGCCTCACCACGTTGCACGCCGCAGAAGATGAAGTCCGGGTTCTGCTCGGCCAGCTTCTCGCGCATCGGGCCATCGCCGACCCAGACAAAGCGTGCCTTCGGCCGTTGTTGCTGGATGCAGCGGAATGCCTTGATTGCCAGCCCCAGGTTCTTCTCCGCGGCGATGCGGCCGACGTAGATCACCGCAAAGCCTTCGCCTTCAATGCCCCAATCGGCACGCAGGGCGGCATCGCGCTTGTTTGGATCGAACTGACTGCCATCCACCGCGCGCGCGAGCAAGCGCGCTCGGGAGAAACCGTTGTCCAGAAGAAACTGCTGCAACTCGCGGGTGGGGACCAAGGTGGCTTCTGCCTGATTGTGAAAGCGCCGCATCCAGCGCAGTGCGGTGCCTTGCAACCAGGCAGCGCCATAGTCGGGCAGGTATTCATCAAAACGCGTATGCAGGCCCGAAGCGACCGGGATGCCCAGCCGCCGCGCGGTGCGCAGTGCCGACCATCCCAACGGGCCTTCCGTGGCCACGTAGATCGCATCCGGCCGTTGTTGTTGCCATTGTCTGGCCAGCCGCAACGGTGCCGGCAGACCGAAACGAAGGCCGGGATAACGCGGCAGGCCGGCGCCGCGCACCAGGATCTCGTGGGCGCCGCCGGCGCCTTCCTGCTGCTGGCGCGGGCGTATGACATCGACGTCGTGGCCGCGGCTGCGCAGACCATGTTCCAGTCCCTGCACGGTCAAGGCAACGCCATTGACCTCCGGTGGATAGGTCTCGGTGACGATCGCAAAGCGCATGGCTGGCTCCCGGTTTTTGGCGAGGATGCGCGTAGCCGATGAAGCACCTGTTACGGTGATCTGACTGCTTTATGACGGCCCTGAATGACGAAAACCACGGCCTGCGAAGGGCCGTGGTTTTCGTCTATTGTCCAGCGTGGGCGCGAGCGCCTGTGCCGGTATGGCGGGTGCGGCTCAGGCCACGAACGGGCGGAAGCTGATCCCCAGCCCAGTCATGCCTTCGGCTTCGCCAACCAGGTCGGCGCGCAGCAGCGGGCGCGCGTCGATGTAGTCCTTGGCCAGGATCAGCGACAAGGTATTGCCGTCGACGGACAGCTCCAGGGTCGGGATCGAGTCGGACTCATGCGCGCGGTGCAGCAGCACCGCCAACCGCAGTATTGCCGCGGTGCGCTTGGCCGGCAGCAACAGGCGCTCGGGCAGGGCTTCGAAAGCGCTCTTGGGAATGCCGCGGCGATGGGTGCGGATCAGTGCCGCCAGCATCTGCTGTTCCTGCCGCGAGAAGCCGGCGATATCCGAATGCTCGATCACGTAGCTGCCGTGGGTGTGATAACCGCTGTGCGCGATCATCAGGCCCAGCTCGTGCAGGCGTGCTGCCCAGCCGAGCATGCGGGCATCGTCGACGTCGAGCTTCCAGGCGTCGGAAACCTGCTCGAACAAGCGCTGTGCGGTGGCTTCCACGCGCTGTGCCTGGTTCTCGTCGATGGCGTAGCGCTGGGTGAGTGCGGCCACCGATTCGTCGCGCGGATCGTTGTCGTTGGCGCGGCCCATGATGTCGTAGAGGATGCCTTCGCGCATCGCCGCCTTGCTGACCAGCAGCTTCTGCAGGCCCAGCGCCTGGAAGGCGGCTTCCAGCACCAGTACGCCGCCGGCGATGATCGGTCGGCGCTCGTTGGACAGCGTCGGCAGTTCGATCTCGTTGATGTTCTTGGCGCGCAGCAGTTCCTCGCGCAGCTGCGGCAGCGCTTCGGCGGTGATCGCGCCCTTGCTCAGCTTCATTGCCGCGCAGATCTCGCTGATCGCCTTGTGGGTGCCGGACGAGCCCAGTGCTTCCTGCCAGCCCAATGCCTTGTACTTGTTGGCGAAGGGCTGGAACTCGGCGCCGATCTCGGTGAGTGCGTCCTTCCAGCGCTTCTTGCTCAGCTTGCCGCCGG
Organism: Stenotrophomonas sp. STEN038; assembly: GCF_056759895.1. Classification (NCBI taxonomy): domain Bacteria; kingdom Pseudomonadati; phylum Pseudomonadota; class Gammaproteobacteria; order Lysobacterales; family Lysobacteraceae; genus Stenotrophomonas; species Stenotrophomonas sp. STEN038. The sequence goes on along the minus strand of NZ_JBRRDW010000050.1, from coordinate 20,150 downwards.
GGAAGAAGCGCCGGGTGCTGGCGATGCAGCCGGCCTGCAGGCTTTCGCGTTCCAGCGTCTGCATGCCCTGGCCGATGATGAACTCGGTGGAGCCGCCGCCGATGTCGATCACCAACCGGTGCTGGTCGGGCTTGGGCGGTTGCGCATGGGCGACGCCGAGGTAGATCAGGCGCGCTTCCTCGCGGCCGCTGACCACTTCGATGGCGTGACCGAGCGCGGTTTCGGCCGGCATCAGGAACGACAGCGGCGAGCGCAGCTGGCGCACGGTATTGGTCGCCAGCGCACGCACGCGGTAGGGCGGGATGTTGCGGATGCGCTGGCCGAACCGGGCCAGGCATTCCAGCGCGCGCTGGCGGGCTTCGGGCGACAGGCCGCCCTTGCCATCCAGGCCGTCGGCCATGCGCACGGTTTCGCGCAGGCGGTCCACCACCCGCAGCTGCCCGAGCAGGTAGCGCGCGATGACCATATGGAAGCTGTTGGAGCCCAGGTCGATGGCGGCCAGCAGGTCGCCGTCCTGCAGGGGCGGTGGGGTCAGGGAAGACTGGGGCATGGCGGAATGGTAGCGGATGAAGTAACCAGGGACATAGATGCGGGATCCGGGAACCAGTGGCGGCGCGGTCTGCGACGGGTACGCCAGACGCTAACGGCCGCCCACGTAGGACCCAGTGAAAGCGGGCGGATGCCCGCTGTTGCACTGGTTCCTTCCACTTGCTCTCGATGGCTGCTGCTTACAGCCCTTCCATCAGTGCCTGTTGCGCCGAATGCGGAGGCTGGCCGGGTGCTGGCTCGCACTTGATGTAGCGGCCGTCTTCCTGCAGGTCCCAGGCATTGAGGTTGTCGTCCAGGTAGTTCTGCAGCACCTCGCGGTAGATGCGCCGGGACAGATCGGTATCCAGGATCGGGAAGCAGGTTTCCACGCGGCGCAGCAGGTTGCGTTCCAGCCAGTCGGCGCTGGCGCAGTACAGCTCGGGCGCGCCGTTGTTGCCGAACCAGTAGACGCGGCTGTGCTCGAGGAAGCGGCCGACGATCGAACGCACGCGGATGTTGTCCGATACGCCTTCCACGCCCGGTCGCAGCGTGCAGGCGCCGCGCACGATCAGGTCGATCTGCACGCCGGCCTGCGAGGCCGCGTACAGGGCGCGGATCACCTGCGCCTCGTTGAGGGCGTTCATCTTGGCGATGATGCGCGCCGGCTTGCCGTCCAGGGCAAGCTTGGTCTCGCGCTCGATGCGCTTGATCAGCCCGGCATGCAGGGTGAATGGCGATTGCAGCAGGCACTTGAGCTTCATCTTCGGGGCCAGCCCGGAGAGCTGCTGGAACAGCAGGTGCACATCGTTGCCGATGTCCGGATCGGCGGTGATCAGGCTCAGGTCGGTATACGCGCGGGCGGTGCCGCTGTGGTAGTTGCCGGTGCCCAGATGTACGTAGCGGCGCAGCTTGCGGCCCTCGCGGCGCACGATCAGCAGCATCTTGGCGTGGGTCTTGTAGCCGACCACACCGTAGACGACCTGCACGCCGGCATCCTGCAGGCGATCGGCCAGGCCGAGGTTGGCTTCTTCGTCGAAGCGCGCGCGCAGCTCGACCACGACGGTAACGTCCTTGCCGTTGCGTGCGGCCAGGATCAAGGCTTCGACAATGCCGGAGTCCTTGCCGGTGCGGTACAGCGTCTGCTTGATCGCCAGCACGTTGGGATCGACCGCGGCTTCGCGGATCAGCTCCAGCACGGTGCTGAAGGAATCAAACGGATGGTGCAGCAGCACGTCACCCTGCGCGGCGGTCTCGAAGATGCCCTCGGGCGACTTGAACACGCGCGGGGTCATCGGCGGGTACTTCAGGTCCGCGCGCTGCAGCAGGTCATACACCTGGATCACGCGGTTGAGGTTGACAGGGCCATCGATGCGGTAGGCCGCGTTCTCGGACAGGCCGAAATTCTGCAGCAGGGTCTGCATGATCGGCTTCGGGCAGTCGTGGGCGATCTCCAGCCGCACCGCGGGGCGATAGCCGCGGTCGACCAGTTCATCGCGCAGCGCCAGCGCCAGGTTCTCCACTTCTTCCTCGTCCACCACCAACTCGGAGTTGCGGGTGACGCGGAACTGGTAGGCGCCTTGCACATCCATGCCCGGGAACAGTTCATCGACGAAGGCCGACAACACCGCCGACAGCAACACGAAGTTCTGCGGACCGCCCAGCGATTCGGGCAGCTGGATGATGCGCGGCAGCGAACGCGGGGCACGCACCAGCGCCAGATGACCGGCGCGGCCGAAGGCGTCGGTGCCCTTCAACACGACGACGATGTTCAGCGACTTGTTGAGGATCTTCGGGAACGGATGCGACGGGTCCAGGCCGAGCGGCGACAGCACCGGCATGATCTCGTTGCGGAAATAGGCGCGCAGCCAACGGCGCTGGCGCGGCGTCCAGGTCTTGTTGGCGAGGATGCCGACGCCGGCCTCGCCCAGGGCCGGACGCAGTACCTGGTTCCAGCAGCGGTACTGCTGGTCCACCAGTTCGGCGGCGCGGTCGTGGATGGCGTTGAGGATGGCCTGCGGGCTCATCCCGTCCGGCGCCGGCGGCAGGCCGAATTCCTGTGCATGGCGGACCGCGGCGGCGCGGATCTCGAAGAACTCGTCCAGGTTGGTGCAGGAGATGCACAGGAAGCGCAGCCGCTCCAGCAACGGCACCTGCTCATCCATCGCCTGTGCCAGCACGCGGAAATTGAAATCCAGCTGTGACAGTTCCCGGTTGATGTACAACGCCGGATCACGCAGGGGATCGGTGCCGACGACGGGAGTGGCGGGGGGCGGAGGAGGGGTCATGCCGGAAAGTCTTCCATGGACAGGGGCGAGGGGGATGCATTGCGCGGGCGTACATGCTCGGCGTCGAAGTGGCAGGCAAAGGTGCTGCCCTGGCCGACTTCGCTGCGGATTTCCAGGCGTGCCTGGTGCAGGCCAAGAATGTGTTTGACGATGGACAGGCCCAGCCCGGTGCCGCCGCTTTCGCGCGAACGGCTGCTGGAAACCCGGTAGAAGCGCTCGGTCAATCGCGGCAGGTGATTGGCCGGAATGCCGTAGCCGGTGTCGGTGACGGCCAGTACCGCGCCATTGCCCTCGCGGCTGAAGGTCAGGCTGATGCGGCCGCCTGCCGGGGTGTAACGCACGGCGTTGGTCAGCAGGTTGGAGAAGGCACTGTGCAGCTCCTTGTTGGAGCCTGCCAGATCCACGCCGGCCTGGTCTTCGACGGTGATGGTGTGACGGCCCTGGCTGTGTGCCTCGGCCTCACGCCGCAACGAGGCCAGCATCGAGGTCATGCTCACCGTTTCCAGCTCGGCATGCTGTTGAGACTCCAACCGCGACAGGGTCAGCAGGTCTTCGACCAGCTGCGCCATGCGCTGCGATTGCTTGCGCATCTCCGACAGCATCGGCCCGGTATCGGGGAAATCCTCCGGGTCCATCATGTCCAGGTAGCCGTGCACCACGGTCAGCGGTGTGCGCAGTTCGTGCGAGACATTGGCGACGAAGTCGCGGCGCACCTGTTCCAGATGCAGCAGCTTGGTTACATCACGCGCTACCAGCAGCCAATGGTGATCCGAGTAGGGGATCAAACGCATATGCAGGCGGATGGCCGGATCGACCGGCGAGTTGGCATCCAGGATCGGTTCGGCGTTGCGGCCACCGGCCAGCCAATGGGCAAGCGGCAGCGGCTGCAGACGGGGCACCAGCGCAGCCTCCATGTCGGCCGGATGCTGTAGGCCGAGCAGGGCGGTTGCAGCCTCGTTGAACCACTGCACGCGCTGGGTGTTGCGGTCGACCACCACCACCGCATCGGGCAGCGCGGCGGCGGCGGCACGGTAGCTGCGCAGCATCTCGACCAGGCGACGCTTGCGCGCGCGCATTTCCTGCTGGTTGCGTGACAGCAGGCGGTCCAGCTCGTTCCAGACGCCAACGCCTTGCGGTGTGTCCCAGCGCTGGCGGGCGGTCAGCCGCAACAGCAGCTGGCGCAGGCGCCAGTAATGCCAGGTCAGGATCGCCATGGCGGTGATCGCCACGCTCAGGGCGGGATGGCCCAGCAACGCCCCCAGCCCCCATGCCAGCAACAGCAGCGCGGCCACGGTGGCCAGCGTCTTCAACCAGGCAGATCGGAATTGGCGGGGCATTGCGCTCTCGGTGGTACTGGATGGATCCGGCGGGGGTATCCCGGGTTATAGCATCGCCTGCGGCCGCGCGACCGCCACCGTTCAGGTAGCGGCGGAGAAGCGATAGCCGGCACCGCGCACGGTCTGCACCATGTTCTCGGCGCCAAAGGGTTCCAGCGTCTTGCGCAGGCGGCGGATATGCACGTCGATGGTGCGTTCTTCCACATACACGCTGCCGCCCCAGACATGGTCGAGCAGCTGCGAGCGGGTGTAGACGCGCTCAGGGTGGGTCATGAAGAAGTGCAGCAGGCGGTATTCGGTGGGACCGATCGGCACCGGTACATCGCCGGCAAACACGCGGTGGGCGGCGCCATCGATGCGGATGTTGCCAACGCCAACGCTGCCGTCTTCGTCATCGTCGCGGGTGCGCCGCATCACCGCACGAATGCGTGCCAGCAGTTCGCGCGCCGAGAACGGTTTGACCACATAGTCGTCGACACCGGCTTCCAGGCCGCCGACGCGATCGTTCTCTTCACCGCGAGCGGTGAGCATGATGATCGGCACATCGCGGGTAAGCACTTCCTTGCGCCAGCGGCGGGCAAGTTCCAGGCCACTGGTACCCGGCAGCATCCAATCCAGCAGGATCATGTCCGGTACCCGGTCGGCAATGGCGGTCTGTGCTTCGAGTGCATCGCCGGCATGGACCGGGTCGTACTCACCCTTGCGCAGGGCGAAGGCGACCATGTCACGGATCGCGGGTTCGTCATCGACAATCAGGATACGTTTCTGCACGTGGCGCCTACCGGAATGCCCATCAATAAGGGATGTGCTCAGTAGACTACGGTTTGATGACGGGTTTGTGACATTGGCGAGCGGTAAACCCGGCAAATTGTCGCAAGCAGGTTCACTTTCGTGACATTTCCGGGTCTTGCACGCCGAGCCTGCGCATTTCCAGCACGGTCGGCATGATCGACTCGATGCGGGCATCCACCCGTGCGCGGCTCACGTAATCCAGCCCGGGTTGCTTGAGCAGGGCCTGGAACTGGATCAAGGCCTGTTCGGGCCGGCCATTCAAATAGGCGGCTTCGGCATAGGCCTCGCTTGCGCGCGTGCTGTCGCCGGCCAGTTCGCTGGCGCGGGCGAAGGTGGCCTGGAACACCGGGTCGTCGCTGGAGCGGGCCAGCAGTGGCCGCAACATGGCCTGCGCGCGCTGGCCGGCGGCGACGCCGCCTTGTTCATTCAATACCTGCGCATAGGTCAGGGCTACCGGGCGGCTCTGTGGCAGGCGCTTGAGCAGCGCGTCGAAGCGCTTGTTGGCGTCTTCGTGGCGACCGCTGCGCGATTCGGCTTCGCCCACGGCCAGGTTGACCCACAGGTTGTCCGGGTACTCCTGCAGCAGCTGCTGCAGCTCGGGCAGCGCCTGGGCGACGCCACCGGCGCCGCCGTCACGCAGGCGGGCGATGGCTACACCATAGCGTTGCGCATCGGTCAGGCCATTCTTCTGGCTGCGTTTGAGGCCTTCGTATTCCCGTACCAGTTCCGACGGGGTAGGTGCGCTGAGCACGCGCAGGCGTTCGCGGGCCCAGTCGAACAGGCCGGTGGCGCCGCGTGGCAGGCTGTTGTCGGGCAGGGACAGCTGCAGGCCGGCCGGTAGCAGCGGGTTGCCGCCGCTCAGTGGGCTGCTGCTGGTATCCGGTACTGACGGATTGACCCGCTCCTGCAGAACCCCGGTCGGGGTCTGGGTGGTCAACAGGACAGTGTCCTTCTTCATCTGCTCGGCGCGCGCCTTGGCCTCGCTGATGCGGGTGATGTTGACAGGGTGGGTGCGCAGGAAGTCCGGCGTGGAATAGCCGCCTTCGTTGCCGCGCATTGCCGCCGACATGCGTTCGAAAAAGCCGGCCATGGCGTCCACGTCATAGCCGCTGCGGGACAGGGTGCGGATGCCGAGGCGGTCGGCCTCCGATTCGTTGGAGCGGGTGAAGTTGATCTGGCGCTGCTGCATCAGCCCCATGCCGGAGGTGATCGCGGCCATGGTCGCGTCGCCGGAGGAATTGCCGCCTGCCTGCTGCGCGGCGACCACCGCCGCCAGCATGCCGAGCAGGATCGGGATCTGGTCGCGCTGGGCACGTTCGACCCCGCGCAGCACATGCTGCTGGGTGACGTGGGCGATTTCGTGTGACAGCACCGCGGCCACCTCGTCCTCGCGCTCGGCGGTCAGGACCAGGCCGGCGTTCATGCCGATGTAGCCGCCCAATGTGGCAAACGCATTGATCTGCCGGTCCTTCATCATGAAGAACGTGTACTTCTGCTGCGGCTGGGCACTGTTGGAGCCAAGCCGGGTGCCCATGGTCGTGAGCCAGTCGGCCACCAGCGGGTCGTCCAACAGGTAGCCGTAGTTGCGCAGTTCGCGCAGCATCATGCCGCCGTACTCCGCCTGCCGTGCCGGGGTCAGCAGCTCGCCGGCCGACGAACCGATGTCGGGCAGTTTGCTTTCATCGGCACGGGACAGCGGGGTGGCCAGGGCCAGGGTTATGGCGGTGGCAAGCAGCAGGTTGCGCAAGCGGTGACTCCGGGTAGTGGCAAGGCGGAGGATGACGGGGAAGCGGGGTGCGGGTGTGAAGCACAGGTTAACCCGCTGTGTTCTGTCGGTGGCATCGATAATCCGCGCGACCGGTACCATATACAGACAATGTTTCCACTCAGGAGTTTCGTTGTGACAACCTCATCCAGCACCGGTGCACCGGAGATCACCATTTACTCCACCGCCGTCTGCCCGTACTGCGTAGCGGCCAAGAATTTCCTGAAGAGCAAGAACCAGTCCTGGACCGAGGTCCGGATCGACCTGGATCCGGCTGCGCGCGAGAAGATGATGGCGCTGACCAAGCGCACCAGCGTGCCGCAGATTTTCGTCGGCGACGTTCATGTGGGCGGTTATGACGACATGATCGCGCTGCATCGCGAAGGCAAGCTGGAGCCGCTGCTGGCCGGGCAGGGCGCATGAGCGCCGACAACGAAAAGGACCGCCTGGCTGAATTCACCGAGTTCCGCCAGCGCATGAACCAGCGCATCCTCGCCGAGCCCAACCAGGTGGTGCGGCGCTTCTTCGCGCTCGATACCCAGACCTACCAGGCCGGCGCGCTGGATGTGAAGACCAAGGAGCTGCTGGGCCTGGTGGCCTCGATGGTGCTGCGCTGCGATGACTGCATCAGCTACCACGTGGCCCAGTGCAAGGAGGCCGGGGTCAGCCGCGAGGAGTTCTTCGAGACCTTCTCGGTCGGCCTGGTGGTGGGTGGTTCCATCGTCATCCCGCACCTGCGGCGGGCGGTGGATTTCCTCGACCAGCTGGAGAACGGGGAGGCCGCGGCGCCGGCCGGGCACGAGCACAGCTGAACCCCAGACCTTCGTCCAGTTGGGGCTGGCGCGGCTGATCAGGCATAATTGACAGTTGAAACCTTTTCAATCGCGCCGGGTTCCGGGCAGCCGGATGGCGCATTCCTCCTCCCTGTTCGGAATACCTAGAAATGACGCAGACAATCACCGTCATCCGCGGCGATGGCATCGGCCCGGAAATCATGGACGCCACCCTGTTCGTGCTGGACAAGCTGGGCGCTGGCCTGAGCTATGAGTTCGCCGACGCCGGCCTGGCCGCGCTGGAAAAGCACGGTGAGCTGATCCCGGCTTCCACCCTGGAATCGATCAAGAAGAACAAGGTCGCCCTGAAGAGCCCGCTGACCACGCCGGTCGGTGGCGGTTTCAGCTCGATCAACGTTGCCCTGCGTCGCCAGTTCGACCTGTACGCCAACGTGCGCCCGGCCATCTCGTTCCCGAACACCAAGTCGCGCTACGAGAACATCAACATGATCACGGTGCGTGAGAACACCGAAGGCGCCTACCTGGCCGAAGGCCAGGAAGTGTCGGCCGACGGCGAGACCGCGTTCTCCGGCACCCGCATCACCCGCAAGGGCTCCGAGCGCATCGTGCGTTACGCCTTCGAGCTGGCCAAGAGCACCGGCCGCAAGAAGGTCACCGCCGTGCACAAGGCCAACATCATCAAGTCGACCTCGGGCCTGTTCCTGGACGTGGCGCGCGAAGTCGCCGCCAAGTACCCGGAAATCGAGTTCCAGGAAATGATCGTCGACAACGCCTGCATGCAGCTGGTGATGCGTCCGGAACAGTTCGACATCATCGTCACCACCAACCTGTTCGGCGACATCATCTCCGACCTGTGCGCTGGTCTGGTCGGCGGCCTGGGCCTGGCCCCGGGTGCCAACATCGGCGTTGACGCGGCCATCTTCGAAGCCGTGCACGGCACCGCACCGGACATCGCCGGTCAGGGCAAGGCCAACCCGGTCGCGCTGCTGCTGGGCGCTGCACAGATGCTTGACCACGTCGGTCAGCCGGAAAACGCCGAGCGCCTGCGCAAGGCCATCGTTGCCACGATGGAAGCCAAGGATTCGCTGACCGGCGACCTGGGCGGCACCGGCTCCACCATGGGCTTCGCCCAGGCCATCGCCAGCCGCCTCTGAGTGTAGCTGCGGTAGTTGCTGGTACAAAAAAGCGGAGCGCGAAAGCGCTCCGTTTTTGTGTGCGTAGTGCCGAGCCATGCTCGGCAAAGGGCGGGGCCAGTTGTAGTGCCGAGCCATGCTCGGCAGGGGCCTTGTCGGTAATGCCATTGCCGAGCATGGCTCGGCACTACAAAACAAAGGGCGCCCATTGGGCGCCCTTCGCAAACAACCTGCAGCAACCTCAGTTGCGCGACTGCAGCTTCGACAGCAAACGCAGGAACTCGATGTACAGCCACACCAGGGTGACCATCAGTCCGAACGCGCCGTACCACTCCATGTACTTCGGTGCGCCGGCTTCAACGCCGCTTTCGATGAAGTCGAAATCCAGCACCAGGTTCAGCGCGGCGATCACCACCACGAACAGGCTGAAGCCGATGCCGATCAGGCCCGAGCCGTGGATGTAGGGGATGTTGATGTTGAACAAGCCCAGCACGATCGTCGCCAGGTACACCAGGGCGATGCCGCCGGTGGCTGCAACCACACCCAGTTTGAAGTTCTCGGTGGCCTTGATCAGACCGCTGCGGTAGGCAAACAACAATGCGAACAGTGTACCGAAGGTCAGCAACACGGCCTGGAACACGATGCCGTTGAAGCGCACTTCGTAAACCGCCGATATCGAGCCGAGGAACAGGCCTTCGGCCAGTGCGTACAGTGGCGCGCTGACCGGTGCCCAGGTCTTCTTGAAGATGGTCACCATCGACAGGATGAAGCCGACGATCAGGCCGCCCCACATGTAGAACTTTGCTGCCGGCAGCAACTCGCCGCTGTCACTGATGGTGCCGTTCCATGCGAACGCAGCAGTCAATGCGGCCAGCAGCAACAGGAATCCGGTCTTGTTGACGGTGCCGTTGATGGTCATTGCATCGGCGCCGCGTGACACCACGCTGCCGCTGCCAAGGTCGAGGAAAGTGGTATCGGAAAGGGCAGGGTTGCCGCTGCGCATGCAATGCTCCGTTGCTATGAAGTGGGCGGGAATTGGATGCCAGCATACCCAATTCAAATTAAATGAAATTTACCGTTGACAGGTTGGTGCGTTTTTCCCACAATAGCCGACCTTTCCGGGGTATCGGGAAGAGATTCACCGCCGGGGTATAGCGCAGTCTGGTAGCGCGCCTGCTTTGGGAGCAGGATGTCGGGGGTTCGAATCCCTCTACCCCGACCATCCAACTCACCAAGTGCGTGTTGGAGTGCGACAATCCGGTCAGAGCGCCCGTAGCTCAACTGGATAGAGCACCGGCCTTCTAAGCCGGCGGTTACAGGTTCGATTCCTGTCGGGCGCACCAATTGGTGCAAGCGGTAGGTGAGTAAGGTTTCAGTGGTGGCTGTAGCTCAGTTGGTTAGAGTACCGGATTGTGATTCCGGTGGTCGGGGGTTCGAATCCCCTCAGCCACCCCACTGTTTCAAGGCTTCGGAGTGAAATCCGGGCTTGCAATAAAAGTCGGATTGGGGCATTATTCGCCTCCTGATTTTCAGGGCTGTTAGCTCAGTTGGTAGAGCAGTTGACTCTTAATCAATAGGTCCAAGGTTCGAATCCTTGACAGCCCACCAAATCAAGAATGCCGTTGGAGCAATCCAGCGGCTTTCTCTTTTTATGTAAGCCCGGTGTTTTGGGCGGGTGCATGAAACACGCTTGTAGTGTAGAATTCACCTCGAAGTTTCAGGGCTGTTAGCTCAGTTGGTAGAGCAGTTGACTCTTAATCAATAGGTCCAAGGTTCGAATCCTTGACAGCCCACCAAATCAAGAAGCCGCTGGAGAAATCTGGCGGCTTTTTTCTTAGCCAGGGCGGCATGCCGCCCGGTCATTGTTCAGACGCTGATGGTTGGTCCAGTGCGCAGGCGCGCTTGGCTTCCGCTTTGCCGGCGCTCCTGCAACAATGCTGCGCTGAGTCAGTATTGCGAAAGTGGCGGAATTGGTAGACGCCCTGGATTTAGGTTCCAGTGCCGCAAGGCGTGGGGGTTCGAGTCCCCCCTTTCGCACCAGTCAGTGGTGTTCTCTGCCCGCTGCGGGCCTTTTCAGACAACCTGTATGGGTCTGCCCGCTGGCGGCCACGGGCGATATCGGCCAAACTAAAGGGCTGCGGTGCATAACCGCGCCCTACAACCGTTTCATCCATCACATCGAACCGGCGCGGTTGCCGCCGGTGGCAGGAGTCAACATGCAAGCTTCGATCGAATCCACCGGCAATCTGGAACGCCGCCTGAGCTTCTCGCTGCCGGAAGAGCGTCTGCAGGGGCATATCAGCGGCCGTCTGGGCGAAATCGCGCGCACCGCGCGCATCAAGGGTTTCCGTCCGGGCAAGGTGCCGGCCAAGGTGATCGAACAGCGTTTTGGCCCGCAGGTGCGTGCCGAGGCACTGGACGGCCTGCTGCGCGAGACCTTTGACGCCGCCCTGCGCCAGCACGAGCTGCGCATTGCCGGTAACCCGCGCATCGACAAGGCCGGCGAAGGCGAGTTCGACTTCGTTGCCACCGTTGAGCTGATCCCGGATTTCGGCGATGTCGACGTCACCAAGCTGACCGTCGTGCGCCACAGCGCCGACATCAGCGATGCCGACATCGACCAGATGATCGAGAACCTGCGCGCCCAGCGCCGCACCTGGAAGCCGGTTGCACGCGGCGCCCAGGAAGGCGACCTGGTCGGCCTGGAAACCTGGTCGCAGGCTGGCGACGAGCGTCTGCCGGCCGAGGGTGTCGAGAAGGGCACCATCATCATCGGCCAGGGCATGATGTTCGAGCAGATCGAAAAGGGCCTGATCGGCCTGGCCAAGGGTGAAGAGAAGACCCTGGACGTCGAGTTCCCGGCTGACTGGCGCGTGCCGGCGCTGGCTGGCAAGACCGTGCAGGTCACCGTCAAGGCCGTCGAAGTGTCCGAGCAGGACATGCCGGAAGTCGATACCGCCTTCATCAAGAGCTTCGGCGTGAAGAACGGCGACGTGGAGCAGTTCCGCGCCGACATCCGTTCCAACCTGGAGCGCGAGCTCAAGGGCGCGCTGATGAACCGCCTGCGTCGCGAAGTGGGTGAGCAGCTGATTGCCGCCTATTCCTCGGTCGAGCTGCCGCCGCGTCTGGTCGAGGGCGAAGCCCGCTCGATGCTGGCCCAGCAGATCGATGCCATCCGTCGCCAGGGCGGCAACCCGGGCGAAGTGCCGGCCGATGCCCACGAAGGCTTCAAGGACGCCGCTTCCAAGCGCGTGCTGGTCGGCCTGCTGGTCGGTGAAGTGGCCCGCAAGAACGAGCTGCGCCTGGACCCGAAGCGCCTGAACGAAACCATGCGCCTGATCGCTTCGACCTACGAAGAGCCGGAGCAGGTCATTGAGATGTACCGCAATGATCCCCAGCTTATGTCGGGTCTGCAGAACCGTGTGATGGAAGAGCAGGTCATCGACTGGATCGCCGAGCGCGCCCAGCACACCGAGCAGGCCTTGACGTTCCAGGAAGCCATCCGCCAGTAAGCTGGTGGTGTTTCATCCCCGCGCCACGGCGCGGGGAGTTCCCTCCCAAAATAGGTGCCTCACGTAATGGACAACCGAACCAAAGCTCTGAACATGGTTCCGATGGTGGTCGAACAGACCAGCCGCGGCGAGCGCGCCTACGATATCTATTCGCGCCTGCTCAAAGAGCGCCTGATTTTCCTGGTCGGTCCGATCGACGACCACATGGCGAACGTTGTGGTGGCGCAGCTGCTGTTCCTTGAATCGGAAAACCCGGAGAAGGAAATCAGCATCTACATCAACTCGCCGGGCGGCGTGGTCACGGCTGGCATGGCGATCTACGACACCATGCAGTACATCAAGCCGGACGTCAGCACCACCTGCATCGGCCAGGCCGCCTCGATGGGCGCACTGTTGCTGGCTGCCGGTGCGCCGGGCAAGCGCTTCGCGCTGCCGAACTCGCGCGTGATGATCCACCAGCCGCTGGGCGGCTACCAAGGCCAGGCCACGGACATCGACATCCACGCCCGTGAAATCCTGACCTTGCGTTCGCGCCTGAACGAAGTGCTGGCCAAGCACACCGGCCAGGACCTGGAGACCATCGCCCGCGACACCGAGCGTGACAACTTCAAGAGCGCGGCCGAAGCTGCGGCGTACGGCCTGGTGGACCAGGTGCTGGAGCGCCGTCCGGAAGAGAGCATCCAGGCCTCCTGATGCGTTGAACGGCCAGAAAATCGGCCTGATTTTGCAGGGTCGGAATCGGACTGATGTCCCTCCGGCCCTGTGCTATTCTCGAAATTGAACCCCCTGTTCAGAGGGGGAAGCAACTGGGTAAGCGAAGCATGAGCGAAGACCGGCAAGGTCGTACCGGGGACAGCAGTGGCAAGATTCTGTACTGCTCGTTCTGCGGCAAGAGTCAGCACGAAGTTCGTAAGCTGATCGCAGGCCCGAGCGTGTTCATCTGTGATGAATGCGTGGAGCTGTGCAACGACATCATCCGTGAGGAACTTGAGGAAAAGGCGCAGTCGGCGCGCAGTTCGCTGCCCAAGCCGCGCGAGATCCTCGAGGTGCTCGACCAGTACGTGATTGGCCAGAACCGCGCCAAGCGCACGCTGGCGGTTGCGGTGTACAACCACTACAAGCGCATCGAGAGTCGTTCCAAGAGCGACGACGTCGAGCTGTCCAAGTCCAACATCCTGCTGGTCGGCCCGACCGGTTCGGGCAAGACGCTGCTGGCCGAAACGCTGGCGCGCCTGCTCAACGTGCCGTTCACCATGGCCGATGCGACCACCCTGACCGAAGCCGGTTACGTGGGCGAGGATGTGGAAAACATCATCCAGAAGCTGCTGCAGAAGTGCGACTACGATGTCGAGAAGGCGCAGCAGGGCATCGTCTACATCGATGAAATCGACAAGATCTCGCGCAAGAGCGAGAACCCGTCGATCACCCGCGATGTGTCCGGCGAAGGCGTACAGCAGGCCCTGCTGAAGCTGATCGAAGGCACCGTGGCCAGCGTTCCGCCGCAGGGCGGCCGCAAGCACCCGCAGCAGGAATTCCTGCAGGTCGACACCAAGAACATCCTGTTCATCTGCGGCGGCGCGTTCGCCGGCCTGGACAAGGTGATCCAGGCCCGTTCCACCGATACCAGCAGCATTGGTTTCGGTGCCAAGGTGAAGAGCGCCGAGCGCAAGCAGGAAGTGGGCAAGGTATTGGCTGAAGTCGAGCCGGAAGACCTGATCAAGTTCGGTCTGATCCCGGAGTTCGTCGGCCGCCTGCCGGTGGTCGCGACCCTGGAAGAGCTGGACGAGCCGGCCCTGATCCAGATCCTGACCGAGCCCAAGAACGCCATCACCAAGCAGTTCAAGAAGCTGTTCGAGATGGAGAACGTGGAGCTGGAGTTCCGTCCCGATGCGCTGTCGGCCATCGCCAAGAAGGCGCTCAAGCGCAAGACCGGCGCCCGTGGCCTGCGCACCATTGTCGAGTCGGTGCTGCTGGACACCATGTACGAGCTGCCTTCGCAGGAAAACGTCAGCAAGGTGGTCGTGGACGAGTCGGTCATCGAGAACAAGTCCGAGCCCTACATCGTCTACCAGGCCCCGCCGGAACCGGTCAAAACCGCCTCTGGCGAGTGAACCCGGGCGAACTGAGGTGAATAGGCGGTTTCGCCGATCACGTTCAGCTTCCGACAGCTCTTGCAACACCTCGCCGATGGCCCCATAACGGGGCCATCGGCTTTTTTATTTAGCCTCCACCGAATCTCGGAGCCCCCATGGCCCAGTCCCAACTCGAAGTCCTCGACCTGCCGGTCCTGCCGCTACGCGACGTGGTGGTGTTCCCGCACATGGTCATCCCCCTGTTCGTGGGCCGCGACAAGTCCATGCAGGCGCTGGAGCGCGCGATGGAGGCCGACAAGCGCATCCTGCTGCTTGCGCAGAAGTCGGCTGAGACCGACGACCCGGCGGCCGCCGACCTGTACACGGTCGGCACCCTGGCGCAGGTACTGCAATTGCTGAAGCTGCCCGACGGCACCATCAAGGTGCTGGTCGAAGGCCTGTCCCGCGTTGCCGTGGACAAGGTCTATGAGCAGGACGGCTCGCTGCAGGGCCATGGCATGGAAATCGAATCGGACGAATCGGACGAATCGCGCGAGCCGCGTGAGATCGAGGCGATTGCCCGTTCGCTGATGTCGCTGTTCGAGCAGTACGTCAAGACCAACCGCAAGCTGCCGCCGGAGTTGTTGCAGACCCTGGCCGGCATCGAAGAGCCGACGCGCCTGGCTGATACCATCGCCGCGCATATCGGTGTGCGCCTGGCCGACAAGCAGAAGCTGCTGGAGACCCTGCAGGTCGGCGACAGGCTGGAAATGCTGGTCGGCCTGGTCGACGGCGAAATCGACGTGCAGCAGCTGGAGAAGCGCATCCGCGGCCGCGTCAAATCGCAGATGGAAAAGAGCCAGCGCGAGTACTACCTCAACGAGCAGATGAAGGCCATCCAGAAAGAACTGGGTGACCTGGATGAAGCGCCCGGTGAGATGGAAGAACTGGCGCGCAAGATCGCCGAAGCCGGCATGCCCAAGCCGGTCGAGACCAAGGCCAAGAACGAGCTCAACAAGCTCAAGCAGATGTCGCCGATGTCGGCCGAGGCTGCGGTGGTGCGCAACTATCTTGAGTGGCTGCTGGGCGTGCCGTGGAAGAAGCGCACCAAGGTCCGCAAGGACCTGAAGGTCGCGCAGGATACGCTGGACGCCGACCATTACGGCCTGGACAAGGTCAAGGATCGCATCCTTGAATACCTTGCCGTGCAGGCGCGGGTGAAGCAGATGAAGGGCCCGATCCTGTGCCTGGTCGGACCGCCGGGCGTGGGCAAGACCTCGCTTGGCCAGTCCATCGCCAAGGCCACCAACCGCAAGTTCGTGCGCATGAGCCTGGGCGGCGTGCGCGACGAGGCCGAGATCCGTGGCCATCGTCGTACCTATGTCGGTTCGATGCCGGGCCGCATCGTGCAGAACCTCAACAAGGTCGGCAGCAAGAACCCGCTGTTCGTGCTGGATGAGATCGACAAGATGTCGATGGATTTCCGCGGCGATCCGTCCTCTGCGTTGCTTGAAGTGCTGGATCCGGAACAGAACAACGCCTTCAACGATCACTACCTCGAGGTCGATCTGGACCTGAGCGAAGTGATGTTCGTGGCCACCTCCAACTCGTTGAATATTCCGGGTCCGCTGCTGGACCGCATGGAAGTGATCCGCATCCCGGGTTACACCGAGGATGAAAAGCTCAACATCGCCATGCGCTACCTGCTGAGCAAGCAGCTCAAGGCCAACGGCCTGAAGGCTGAAGAGTTGGCGATCGAAGAAGATGCCATCCGCGGCATCGTGCGTTACTACACGCGCGAATCCGGCGTGCGTAACCTCGAGCGCGAGATCGCCAAGATCTGCCGCAAGGTAGTGAAGGAAATCGCCCTGGCCGGCCCGCAGCCGGTGAAGAAGGCTGCCGCCAAGAAGTCGGCCAAGAAGCCGAAGGCCTTGGTGGTAGTGGACGCGAAGAACCTGGACAAGTACCTGGGCGTGCAGCGTTTCGACTTCGGCCGTGCCGAGGAAGAAAACGAGATCGGCCTGGTTACCGGCCTTGCGTGGACGGAAGTCGGCGGCGAGCTGCTGCAGGTCGAGTCGACGCTGATCCCGGGCAAGGGCGCGGTCACGCTCACCGGGCAGCTCGGCAACGTGATGAAGGAATCGGCGACGGCGGCCTTGTCGGTGGTGCGCGCGCGCGCCGAGGCACTCGGCATCGACGTGGATTTCCTGCAGAAGCACGACGTCCACCTGCATGTGCCCGATGGCGCAACGCCGAAGGATGGTCCGAGTGCCGGCATCGCGATGGTGACCTCGCTGGTGTCGACGCTGACCAAGGTGCCGGTCAAGGCCGAAGTGGCGATGACCGGTGAGATCACCCTGCGTGGTCGCGTTACCGCGATCGGTGGTCTGAAGGAGAAGCTGCTGGCCGCGCTGCGCGGCGGCATCCGTACCGTGGTCATCCCTGAAGAGAACCGCAAGGACCTGGTGGACATCCCGGCCAATGTCACCCGCGATCTGACCATCGTGCCGGTGAAGTGGATCGATGAAGTGCTGGATATCGCGCTGGCAACACCGCTGGCGCCGAAGAAAGCCGGCAAAAGTGCGCAGCGTGTCGCAGTTCGCGGCAAGGCGAAGGCAGCTCCCACGGCCCGCGTCAAGCACTGAAATGTGAACGTAAAACCCCTCAAAACCCGCGTCATTAAAGGCTTTTCAGCTTGCGCGGGTAGGGGGGCGCTGGTATAAAAGTGCGACTCACGCGGCAGTGTTTTTTTGTTGGCGTGTTTGCAGGTTCTTCGGCAGTCGTGCGTCTTGGGGACGTACGGGTGCCACTCAATAATTCCGCGGATTACCGCAAAGGGAGTTTTACAGAATGAACAAGACCGAATTGATTGATGGCGTTGCCGGTGCTGCTGACCTGACCAAGGCTGAAGCTGGCCGTGCGGTTGATGCCGTCATCGCCGAGATCACCAAGGCCCTGAAGAAGGGTGAGGCCGTGACTCTGGTGGGCTTCGGTACGTTCCAGGTTCGTGAGCGCGCTGCGCGCACCGGCCGTAACCCGAAGACCGGCGAAGAGATCAAAATCGCTGCTGCAAAAAATCCTGCCTTCAAGGCTGGTAAAGCTCTGAAAGACGCTGTAAACTAAGCGGCTCAGCTGGGGTGCTTAGCTCAGCGGTAGAGCGTCTCCCTTACACGGAGAGGGTCGGGGGTTCGAAACCCTCAGCACCCACCAAGTTAAGCATTGCAGTACAGTTTGAAAGTGTGGAGCGGTAGTTCAGTTGGTTAGAATGCTGGCCTGTCACGCCGGAGGTCGCGGGTTCGAGTCCCGTCCGCTCCGCCAGTTTCAAATTGGCCCCTGACAAAATCGGGGGCCTTGTTTTCTCAAACTCCACAAGAGAGAGAGAAAACTAAAAAATTAAATGTGGAGCGGTAGTTCAGTTGGTTAGAATGCTGGCCTGTCACGCCGGAGGTCGCGGGTTCGAGTCCCGTCCGCTCCGCCAGATGTCTCAAAGCCCTCGGCGCAAGCCGGGGGCTTTTTTTTGGCCTGCCATTGGCAGCGGCCGAGTTGGGCGCGGGGCAGGAAGCGGGTTAAACTGCCCGGCTCGCCACTCAGGCCTCGATTTGCCCATGCTGCAGAAACTTCGCGACAAGACCTCAGGCTGGATCGTTACGGTGATCATGGGCCTGTTGATGATCCCGTTCCTGTTTGTGATCGACAACAGCTACCTCGGTGGCGTCGGCGCACAGAACGTTGCCAAAGTGTCGGCCCCGCCGTCGTGGTGGACCTCGGCACCTTCATGGTGGCCGATGTCCTTCCTTTGGAACCACCACGAAGTCAGCGTCGAGGACTTCCGTGCCCGTTTTGAACAGGCGCGCATGCAGGCGCGTGAGCAGCAGGGCGACAACTTCGATCCGCGCGAGTTTGAAACCGCCGAAAACAAGCGCCTCGTGCTCGATCAGCTGATCGACGAGCAGGTGGTGCGCCTGGCTGCCGAAGACGCGCATATCGTCATCGGTGACAAGGCCGTTCGCGACTACATCGCTGCCATCCCGGCGTTCCAGAAGGACGGCAAGTTCGATCCGGACCAGTACCGTCTGGCGCTGGCACAGAGCATGCCGCCGCGTACGCCGGCGATGTTCGAGCAGCTGGTGCGTACCAGCCTGCAGCAGTCGATCATTCCGTCGGCGCTGGCCGGCTCGGGCTTCACCACCAAGGGTGAGAGCGAGCGTCTGCTGAAGCTGCTGGGCGAAACCCGCGATGTGGAATTCGCACTGTTGCCGGCGATTGCCGCGGATACCGCTGCAGTCACCGATGCCGAGATCGAGCAGTGGTACAAGGCGCATCCGAAGGACTTCCGTCAGCCGGAAAGTGTCACCATCGAATACGTTGAGCTCAACGCTGCCAGCATGCCGGCAGCAACGGCGGCTGACGAAGCCGCCCTGCGTCAGCGTTACGAAGACGAGAAGGCGCGTTTTGTCAGCGCTGACCAGCGCCTTACCTCGCATATCCTGATTGCGACCGGCAGCGACGCCAAGGCAGCAGAAGCCAAGGCAGCCAAGCTGGCAGCAGAGGCCAGGCAGCCGGGTGCTGACTTCGCCGCATTGGCCAAGGCCAACTCGGAAGATCCGGGCTCCAAGGATGCCGGTGGCGACCTGGGCTGGGTTGAGAAGGGCGTGATGGACAAATCCTTCGAAGACGCGCTGTTCGCGATGAAGGCGGGCGAAGTGGTTGGCCCGGTCAAGAGTGCGTTCGGTTACCACGTGCTGCAGCTGCGCGAAATCAAGGGTGGCGAAGGTCGCCCCTTCGAGGAAGTGCGTGACCAGCTGGCGGCCGAGCAGCTGCAGGCCGATACCGAGAAGGCATTCAATGACCTGAGCGGTCGCTTGGTGGATCTGGTTTACAAGAACCCGACCGAACTGGCTGGTGCTGCCAAGGAAGTTGGCTTGCCGGTGCAGACGCTGGGCCCGTTCGGCCGCAACACGGCCAGCGGTATCGCCGCCAATCCGGCAGTGCTGAAGGCCGTGTTCTCCGACGCACTGAAGGAGGACGGCACGGTCAGTGACCCGATCGAACTGGCCCCGAACCACACCGTGATGGTCCGCGTTACCGCCCACACCCCGGAGCAGGCGATTCCGCTTGCGCAGGCGCGTGAGCAGGTGATTGCCGCGGTGCGTGCGCACCGCACCGAAGAGGCCTCGAAGAAAGCCGCTGATGCCTTGCTGGCCAAGTTGAACGGTGGTCAGACCCTGCAGGCGTTGGCTGGCCCCGAGCAGCTGCAGTTGCTGCCGATGCCGGGCCTGCCGCGCAGCGCGCCGATGCCGACCGCTGAAGCCAACCGCGCTGCATTCACTGCAGCGGCTCCGGTCGGCGACAAACCCAGCTATGGCAAGGTCGAGATGGAGCCGGGCCGCTATGCGGTATTCGCGGTCACCAAGGTGACCCCGGGCAACCCGACCGAAGTGCCGGAAGCCCAGCAGGCCATGCTCAAGGACCAGCTGAGCCAGATCGACGGCGCCGCTGCTGCCAAAGCCTACGTCGACGGCATGCGCAAGCGCTACAAGGTGCAGGTGCAGGAATCCCAGCTCTGATCAACTGATCACCTGAGCAGCAACAAACAAAAAGCCCGGCGAAAGCCGGGCTTTTTGTACATGTAGTGCCGAGCCCTGCTCGGCAGAGGCGTTACCAGCAATGCAGGCGGAATTGGTAGTGCCGAGCCCTGCTCGGCAGAGGCGTTACCAGCAATGCAGGCGGAATTGGTAGTGCCGAGCCATGCTCGGCAGAGGCGTTATCAGCAATGCAGGCGGAATTGGTAGTGCCGAGCCATGCTCGGCAGAGGCGTTACCAGCAATGCAGGCGGAATTGGTAGTGCCGAGCCATGCTCGGCAGAGGCGTTACCAGCAATGCAGGCGGAATTGGTAGTGCCGAGCCATGCTCGGCAGAGGCGTTACCAGCA